>JAHFCS010000004.1 GCA_023249395.1 Gemmatimonadota bacterium | reverse complement strand
TTCGAGGGTGCCGCTCGCGCGTGGCGGCATTTGGTTTCGCTCAATTCCGGGAGCGCGCGAACCCAGTTGCAGCTTGGAGCGCTCTATCTCTGCCTCGATGCCGACGCGCCGCTCCAGCTCGATTCGGCGGAGCGGCACCTGCGTCGTGCGCACGAGATCAACAAGGAAGAGACTGGGTCGCTTATCCACCTTGGCGAAGTGGCGCTCGTGCGCGGCGATCTAGCGTCTGCGCGCCAGTACTTCGCGACAGTACTCGCGACGCACGCCACCAGTTCACCCGCGCACTTCTATGCCGGCTACATCGCCTGGACGGAGCACAACACGACGCTTGCGCGCGAGGAGTTCCGGCGGGCGGTGTCAGCGCCCGCACCCGTTTCAGCCTCGGGCGGAGTTCCCGGGGAGGGTGATACGAAGCGCGGCAAGGCAATGCTGCGGTCCAGTGACGAGCGATGCAACGAGCTCCGCGCTCTCTTGGAGCACCCGCATGAGATCGACCTGGACCGAGACATGGCGAGCCGCTACCGCGAGCTGAACAGCCTGCTCTCGGCAGCTCGGGCGAGAGCGCGCTGAGCACGCGCGATCAACGTCGCGTGATTACACGCGTGTTGTACTCCCGCAAATATCGCTGGTGCGCTGCGTCCATCGGGTACGATTCGTGTGGCGCGTACGGATATTCCTTGATCCGGTGGAAGGGAAGTGGTCCGACCGTCGTGCCGTACGCCGTGTTCAGATCCGAGTCCTTGATCCAGCCGTCGGTGTAGAGGAGGAAGTCGCGCTTCCATCCCGGTGGGAGCGAGTCCGCCGATCTGGCATCGAACTGTACAGTGGTCTCGTCGCCCGGCCCCATGATGACGTACATGTCGTCGGGACTCTTGAGCAATGGCAAGACGTCGCCAAAGCGTGTGAACGCTCCTTCGATCGAGCGCCACGGCGAGGCCTTGCTCACGTTGTCATACGCGAACCAGTATGGGCCGTAGCGGCCGCCCTTGCGATATGTTCGGGAGAAGCCGCGGGAATGCAGCTCCGCCGTGACAGGAGCCAGCATCGTCACTTTCACCGTACTGGTCACCGCATCGCCTGCGATGAACGCCTGGTCCCAGTAGATCTGCATGTTCGTGTGAATGCGCACGTGATGGTCTTTTGTCGGGAACTTCCCGGCAAGGTCGATGACGATTGTCTTATCCTTTCCGGACGGAAAGCCGATGTCGGCGATCGCGGTTTTCCATCGTCCCTGCGTGTCGCGCACTTCGAGTGATGGCGACGTGGGTTTCACCGTCGATTGCTGCGAGAGCGCGACATTGATACTCGCGTCGGTAGGATAGATCCAGCCACGAAGGAAGAGGAAAGTCCCGGCACGGCCTGCGTCGTCACCCAGGTCGAGGATGAGGTCGTGCGGTTCGACAAGACCTTGATACTGGATGGGCGTGAGGTTCGATACGTACACATCGTCCCTCTCGCGTAACGCGGGCAGGACGTCGTCACCGTGGTCATCCGTCGCCGAGAGAGGCGGGTGTGGCCGAACGACCTGGAAAAGGCGCAGCTTCAGGGGACCAGGCGGCACGAAGCGCTCATCCACGAAAACGTCCACAGAATCCGGGTGGTCCACGGCGAGCAATTTGATCTCGTCGGCGTACGCCGTTTCCCATAACTCCTCCGTGAGTTGAAGGATGTAACGGCCGTGACGCGGCTGGAGTGCATTGCCGGGAATCCGCAGGTATTCCTGCGACGCGCTGGCCGGAGCGAATTTGCTCGTACGGCCCATCATGCCGAGCGGCATCCCCAATGCGCTGCGCCACATCACATCCGTCAGGAAGCGGAAGCCCTTGCCATCCCACGTATAAGCGAATGCGCACGATCCCTTGAGCATCTCGCTTTCGACGACATCCTGGTCGCTTCCCGGGAAATACACGACCTGTGGCACGCCATTGGGCCACTCGACCCGGAGCACGTCGGCTTTGAGGTGCGGTCCGAGACCAAATTGCGTGACCCGTCCGGTCACCACTCGTGTCTGGTAGATCTCTCCCGATCGGAGCTCCAGCCTGGCACCGATGCCGAAGTCATTGTTCTTACCGCTCCCGGTGCGTAGGCCCTTCAGCTCCACTCTCATGGCCAGATTGCTGTTGCCGCCGTCATTGCGCAGCAAACGAACTGTGCCAGCAGCGTCGGCTACGAACAGGTCCTGATCGCCGTCGTCGTCTACGTCAGTCGCTGCGATCGCATCGCCGCCACCTGACCTTATCGGCGCCGACAGCAGGCTCGAACGATCGGTGAACCTGCCGTTACCGTCGTTGTGAAAGAGAAACACACCGGGCGTTCCCTTTCCGGGGAGGAGGGTCGTGCCAGCCACCACGAGATCCAGCCAGCCGTTGTTGTCGTAGTCCACGAACTCGGCAGCAAGTCCGGTGGTGGAGCGTAGCCGCTGCAGCCCGGCTGTCGAGCGGCGATCGCGTGTGAAAGTGCCGTCGCCACTGTTGAGCCAGAGCGTCGGCTCGCCGCCGTTCGTGCTCGCCACGAAGATGTCGAGAAAGCCGTCGTTGTTGTAATCACCAACCGCCGCCGCGGCCGAGCCACCGCTGCTGGCGAGGCCACTCGCTGACGTCACGTCGCTGAAGCGTTGAGCACCACCATTGTGGATGAGAGCGTTGCTGCCATTCTCATTCGTGACGAAAAGGTCGATGCGTCCGTCGCCGTCAAAATCACCGAACACTGCGTCCCGTGCGTTGCCGCTGCCGACAAGACCGAAGCTGGCAGTCGCTTCGGTGAACGTGCCGTCGAGATTGTTTCGATACACAGTGCGCTGGCCGTTTCCTACAAGCAGCAGGTCCAGGTCGCCGTCATGGTCGAGGTCCACGAACAGCGCTTTGCGGGCACCCTTGATGTCGGCTATTCCCGCTTTCGCCGTCACGTCTGCGAACGTGCCATTTCCGCGGTTGCGAAACAGGTGCCCAGATCCCTCGTTGCCGAAGACGAACAGGTCGAGCCAGCCGTCGTTGTCGAAATCCGCGAAGGTTGCAAAGGTGACGCCGCCGGGAAGGGAGATGCCGGCCGTTTTGGTAATATCCCTGACGAATCCACCCTGAACATGATACAGATGCGCGACCGACATCCGCTGGTCGGCCGACAGGAGTGACACGAACAGGTCGTCGGTACCGTCGCCATCGACGTCACCGACGGCAAGCGCGGTGAATCTGGCTGGCGGCGTCGGCTGCGTACCACGCGCACCTGCACGTAATCGTGTGTCGAACAGACCTGCGTCGCTCGTCACATCCGTGAACTGTACCGAGTCGGCTGTCGCTCTCTCCCGAACCCCACGGAGAGTGATCAAGGACGTCGGGACAAGCGTAAGCGCGGCGCGCCCAGCAAGCGGTCCCTCGATCCACTTCACTTCGTCCAGCGACGCCTGATAGGGGGCGGTTATCTCCATCAGATGGAAGAAGCGTTCGAGCGGCACCCCTGCCTCGGCGAGCTTTCCAGCACGTAGCAGCTGGAGGGAATTCTCGAGGTACTGCCTCGCTTCCGTGGGCGGTTCGGGGGGAATGCGGCGCACCTCCTCCAGGTGGCGAACAGCGCTGTCAGCCTCGCCGCGGTGCACGAGGGCAGCCAGTAATTTGAGGTGTACTGCCAGATTTCCCGGCGACACAGTGAGGACTTCCCTCAGGCGTTCTTCATAGCGCCGGGGAGCAGCAGCATCGGGAGCCAGAGCTTCGAGCTCGGCAAGCGCATATAGCACATGAGCGTCGCCCTTGGCGTCACGGCGGAGCGTCTCCAGCGTCGCGAATGCTTCGGAACGCCGTCCGGTGAGCGCATAGAGCTTGGCGAGCATCAGGCCGACGTCGGTGTTCGTCGGATCCAGCTCTCGTGCACGACGCAACTGAGCTTCTGCCGCAGCGTACCGGCCACCCTGCAAATAGGTAAGTCCGAGGTTCGCATAGCCAAGCGGCTCGTCGGGCGCGAGCTCGATGAGCTTCTTGAACTGCGTTTCCGCCTCCGGGAGCTGGCCCCGCTGGAGGTAACTAAGCGCAAGCATGCGAGTGGTGAAGAGATCTTCCACCCGGGCCGGCTCTTTTCGGCAGCCATTCGCAGCGACGGCCAACGCAGCAGCGGCGAGCAACAGTTTGAACCATCGTCCACGAGCCCGGGGCATACGCGGTTCTCCGAAGGTGTCAGCTTTCGTTCGGCTGCAGGAGCTATTTTTCACCGGCTACCTATCATCTGCAATCCGGAAGGGATCAAACGTGGCACCGCAATTCATCTTTGTAATGAAAGATCTGCGCAAGGTCGTCCCGCCGTCGCGGGAGATCCTGCGTGGAATCTGGCTCTCTTTCTACCCCGGCGCGAAAATCGGCGTGCTCGGGGCCAACGGCGCGGGGAAGTCGACGCTGCTCCGCATCATGGCCGGCGTTGACCACGACTTTCAAGGTGAAGCGTGGCCGCACGAAGGGACGCGCATCGGATATCTGTCGCAGGTGCCGGAGCTCGATTCGTCGAAAAACGTGCGCGAGAATGTCGAAGATGCGGTGAAGCCGCAGCGCGATCTCCTGAAGCAGTTCGAGGAGATCTCGATGAAGTTCGCCGAACCAATGAGCGATGCCGAGATGGAAAAGCTGATGGACAAGCAGGGCCGAGTGCAGGAGAAGATCGACGCCGCGAATCTGTGGGAGCTGGACCGGAAGATCGAGATCGCGATGGATGCGCTCCGTCTTCCGCCGCCGGACGCGACCATAGACACACTTTCAGGTGGAGAGCAACGACGAGTCGCGTTGTGCCGGACGCTGCTGGAAGAGCCGGATATGCTGCTGCTCGACGAGCCCACCAACCATCTCGATGCGGAAAGCGTTGCGTGGCTCGAGAGATATCTTGCCGAGTTTCCGGGGACGGTGGTTGCGGTGACGCACGACCGGTATTTCCTCGACAACGTCGCGAAATGGATTCTCGAGCTCGACCGCGGATATGGAATTCCGTGGGAAGGGAACTACACGTCGTGGCTCGAGCAGAAGCGCACGCGGCTTGCGACCGAGGAGAAGCAGGCGTCAGCGCGTCAGCGCACATTGGAACACGAGCTCGAGTGGGTGCGAATGTCACCGCGTGCGCGGCAGGCGAAGAGCAAGGCACGGCTGCAGAAGTATGAGGACCTGGCGAGCGAAAAGCAGGAGGAGCGGATTGCGCAGAACGAGATTGTGATTCCGCCGGCTCCTCGTCTTGGCAACGACGTCGTCATTGCTGACGGTCTGGCCAAGGCGTACGGGGACAAGGTTCTGTTCGACTCGCTGTCGTTTTCGTTGCCGCGTGGTGGAATTGTCGGACTGATCGGGCCGAACGGCGCGGGGAAGACGACGCTGTTTCGGATGATCGTGAGCGATGAGAAACCGGATGCCGGATCATTGAAGATAGGTGAGACCGTGAAGGTCGCTTATGTCGATCAGGATCGGGTACTCGACGGATCGAAGACAGTGTACGACGAAGTGAGTGGTGGGCAGGACATGATCCAGGTGGGGAAGCGCGAGATCAATGCGCGCGGGTATCTGGCGAGTCTCAACTTCAAGGGGGCGGATCAGCAGAAGAAAGTCGTGAATCTTTCGGGTGGTGAGAGGAACCGGCTGCATCTCGCGAAGCTGCTCAAGAGTGGTGGGAATCTGTTGCTGCTCGATGAACCTACAAACGATCTCGATGTCGATACTTTGCGAGCGCTCGAAGATGCGTTGCTGGATTTCTCAGGATGTGCGGTGGTGATCTCGCACGATCGGTGGTTCCTGGATCGTATCGCGACGCATATGCTGGCGTTCGAGGGGGATTCGGAGGTCGTCTGGTTCGAGGGGAATTACCAGGCGTATATCGAGGACCTGAAGAAGCGAAAGGGTGCTGATGCGGATCAGCCGCATCGGATCAAGTACAAGGCGCTGGTGCGGAGCTGACGTGAAAGGAGGCTCCTTGCTTCACGGTAGATTGCCGCGCCGAGGAGGCGCAGTTGGCGGGAATACGCGCGGTCACGTCGTCCTAACCTTCCTCATCTCCGCCACGACTGAATCCACCTTTGTCAAATACGCCGCAATCAATTCCCGCCGCAACGTGATCGTCCACGGGTTCAGTACTCTGGGAAAGAACGTCACGACGAGACTGTCCCGATTGGCCCGCAGGAGCGAATCCGGCACGCGCACTCCGACTATCACCATCGGCGAGCAGTGCTTGCCGTAGAAGCACGAGTAGGGATCGCTTTGCCGGCCAGTTCCCAACAGGAGCTGCCCAGGCATGATGGCCGCGTGCGCGAACCCGCCCATGTCGCGCGCGTAAAAAGGACTGATGTAGAGGACGTGGTCTCCGAACCGGCGCTCACCGACCAATCTCCCGGTCCGGCTCACGGAGCCACGCAGACCGAACGCGGCATCATCAGCATCCCAGGCGACTACCGAGACGACGGACGAACGCCAGTACGAGCGCACCTGAACGATCGGTGGTGTGATGGCGACGATATCGATAGCATCAGCTTGCGCCGTGGTGTTCACAGCGGCGGACCCCCCTCCGATCATGGGCAACGAACAGCCGGCGACACCCGCAACAAAGATTGTGCAGACGAGTTTCAGGCTCTTCATGGAATCTCCTGCGTAGGATGTCGGACCGCCGAGTACGGCGCTGACTTGCCGTAAGTTCGCATTCAGACGGATGATCGCACAATCGGGGTTATGCTGACGGCTCGGTGCACGGCAACCGCAGGTCACACACGTGGACGCATCGCGTAACCAAACGTGGGTTCGAGCGACGCTTCTCCTCGGCGTCGTGTACCTCCTCGTCGGCAGAGTGTTCGCCGTGCCGGCCACTCACGTGCGTGTGTGGCGACTGGCGGCGTGGGCGGTCAGCGGCGCTGCGTACGCGGTGCACATTGGATACGAGCACTTTAGGCTGCGCCACTCACCTCGTTTAATAGCGTTGCACGTAGCGCTCGGTGTCGCGATCGGGGCCACCGCTCTTGCAATCGCAGGGATGATTCACTCGGTGTCGACCACATCAGCGATTCGGCCCGCGTGGCTCCTCGCCCTCGTTATCTGGCCGGCCGTCACGGCCGTTCCGGCGTTTCTTGTTGCCCTTGTAGCAGGGGTGATGCTAGCGCGCCTTCGCCAGCGCATGGAAGCGTGATGAACGAAATCATTCCAGCGCTGCGACGTGTTGTGGGCATCAGTCTGGCAGCGAACATCAAAATGGCCCTGTTCTTCTCTGCCTTCGGGAGTGTCATTCCGATAGCGTGGCTCGTGATGGAGCGAAGGTGGTCGCGCCGTCGTTAATCCCGTCAGCGGCGTTCGATGAAGATCTTCGCCACATCGAGCGCCGTTTCGTACGGTGCAGGGTCATCCCGGTTCGTGAGTATTACCACTGTCAGCCGCCGAGAGGGATAACGGACGATCACGTTCCGGAATCCCGACGTCTCTCCCGAGTGCCAGAGAGTCTCCCCGGTGACGCGCCAGCCGAATCCGTACTTTACATCGGGCTTGTCGGTCGCGGTTTGCGGAGAGAATGCAAGCCGGCGTGATTCATCGCTCAACAGCCGCGAGTCATTAAGCGCAGCATCCCACTTGGCTAGATCATCAATCGACGAGTAGATCCCGCCGTCGCCGAGGACCGCGCTCGTCACGCTCTGATCCTTTCGCGTCCATGAACCGTCCTTCATCGTGTAGCCGAATGCACGATTGACTACCGTCGAGATCCCATCCTCATACGCGACAGTGTTGTTCATTCCGAGCGGCGTGAAGATCCGCTCCCCAAGGAACTTGGCGAAGCTTTTCCCTGATACGCGCTCGACGATCAACGCAAGCAGTGCGTACCCGCTGTTGCTGTACTGGTAGCGAGACCCCGGCTTGAAGTAGGTACTGTCCTGAGATTCCAGCAGATGAAGCACATCGGCATCGTGAAGCTGTGCCGTCGTCCCTTTGGGTATCACGTCCTCGTAGTCAACGATCCCGGACGCGTGCGTGAGAAGATGTTCGATCGTCACGGAATCAAGTACGGGCGGCAGGGATGGAAGCCACGTTCGCACATGATCCTCAAGCGAAAGCTTGCGGTCCTCCAAAAGCAGAAGAATCGCCGCCGCCGTGAACTGCTTCGTCACCGAAGCAAGCCGGTAGTTGGTTCGGGGAGTGGCGGCCACGCGATTCTCGAGATCCGCCAGCCCCCACGTACGGTGAAGTACCGGAGCTCCCTCGCTGACGACGAGCAAGGATGCACCCGGAACGACGCCGTCATATCTGCGCATCAGCGCATTGACTTCATCCATCGCGCGATTGCCTCCCGTTGCGCACGCAGCGGGGATGAGGGAAGCAGCAAGATACAGGCAGGCCCGCAGGCTGACGCTCATGACAGGGTTCGTGTGAGCCTTTCTCCTACAAAGTTCAGGAGTTAATCGGACAGAAATATGCGGATCACTGCCCGATCTTGATGCGGGCTTCCCCGCCTCCAACGGAGCAGGACAATGATGATGATGGCGCACGACAGACCGATTGACCTTACGGTAAGCATCCGGGTTCCTGAAGCGGAGATCGAGGGCGATTGGTCAGTGCCTCCGCGCCCCCGTGGCACCATCATCCTCGCCAACGGAAGCGGGAACAGCCGGCTCGGCCGGCGGAACAGGGAGGTAGCGCACCGGCTGTACGACACCAGCTTCGCGACTCTGCTGCTCGATCTCCTGACTCCCGAGGAAGAAACGGAGAACACTCTGACCGGAGCGTTTCAGCACGATGTCGGACTGCTTACGGAGAGGCTTCTCGCCGCGATTCGTTGGCTGAGAGATGAGCCTGAAGTCGGGCACCTGCCGGTTGGAATTCTGGCATCCGGCACCGCAAGCGCCGCTGCGCTCTGTGCCGCGGCTCGGGAGAGCGAGATGGTCAAGGCGATCGTCTCACGTGGAGGGCGTCCCGATCTGGCGGGCATCGGCCTGCACAGAGTGCTCACCCCCACTCTTCTCATCGTCGGCAACGGCGACGCAGGGCTCTACGAGCTCAACCGGTGGGCGCTGAGGCGGCTCAATGGTGAAAAACATCTCATGGTGATCCCGGGCGATTCGCAGCTATTCGAGGAAATAACAGCCCTCGACGCGATGTGCCGGGTCATAATCGGATGGTTCGACACGCACGTGCAATCGGCGGTGCGCATCCGTGCGGGCTGGTCAAAGACGAATATGAACTGGACACCGGATGCGACAGCGCCGCAGCCTCAAAACCTGAACAGATAGCTCAGCTTTCCAAAGAAACCCGTCTCGCGTCGTGCGCTCTAGAAGCTCACCTTGAGCCCCGCGGTAATGGTTCGACCCGGAAGAACGGTGATGTTGTCCGGCTCTCCCTCCTGCTTGTCGAGCAGATTTTCTCCGCGCACGGTGAAGGACAGCCCACGAGCGATATTGTAGCCGAAATTGCCACCCACTCGCGTGACACCGTCGTACTTGCGCCAATAAGTGCGGAGTTGCGCCCCCCAGAATTCCCCGATTGGATGGCTTTCATTCGCGAACGCTGCCGCCAGCGCGATCCGATCGTAATTCACCCAATCGGATGCGCGCGAGACACTCCAGGATGAAAACCATCGCCTTTGAGAAATCGTAGCGTTCAACCCGTATGTCCGAGCCGGGACTTCGAGCATCCGGTCTCCGCGCCTGAGCTCGCCGGTATACGTGTTCGCGATCTTCTGCACTCTGCTGTCAACCGTTGAGAAAGTAGCGCCGAGCGAGAGAGGACCGGTGCTCACGGTACCGTCGAGCTCCCATCCGCGGTTCGTGATCTCACCGACGTTCTGCAACTCATAGGCGATGCGCCGGGAACGCATCGTGTCGGTTGTAATCGGCGGCGCAACACTCACCGGTTGAATGAGCCCGGAGGCCCGCTGGTCGAAGCGCGTAAGATGAAATGCCATCGCCCGACCAACGAACAGATCCATACCCGCTTCGATGCCCGCCTGTTTCTCCGCGGAGAGCTCGGAGCTGGTTGGTGATCGATTCAGACCCATCAGCGTGCCGTATCGGCTACTGGTCTGCGGCGGACGGATTCCCTTGCCGTAAGCACTGCGAAGCTTCACGGTCGCGACGCCGAGTGAGCGCACAAATGCGGTACCGATCATTGGAAGAGTCTCAAACTCTTCGACATTGGCGAGACCGGTATTGCGCTCGAGGCGCAGTCCGCCACTTACGAAAAACGCGTCATGGTACGCCAGATTGCTCTGGGCGATAAACCCCGTGTTGCTGCGGGTGTTGACGAGCTTATAGGATGAGCTTTGCAGCGGCGCACCCGGCGTACCGTCCCCGCCGGCGCCATCTCTGTCAGAGGCACGATAGAGAGCGAACGGAGCATCAGTGTCTGTCTCATCCCGCATCAGCGAGTACTCGGCCGCAAAAGTAACCGTCGCCGAGGTGTGCTCACTGTCGCCAAATTGTCCGACTGTGCTTGCGCGGAGAGTTCCGCGAGTGGCAGCTCCGCGGGCTGCACGGAGAGCGGAATCAGTCGGAGACGGGAAGGGGCCGTCGAGCACGGCGCCGCTTTTCAGCCGATAGCCGTCGAGTCCGGCAACGACTGAATGGGTCCATCGATCGCCTGGTGTAAACGTCGCAACTCCGCCGAGCGTGTACTGTCGGACGGACTGCCTGTCGCTCGAATCGGCCGTCACGGACTGGGGAGTCGAGTCCGGCTGCAGCTGGTGCCTGCGATCAAAGCCGGAGAAGCGTCTGTCCGCCAATGACCATTCGATCTGGGACAAAGGCGTCGTGACCAAATCTGCGAGGAGAGGACTCGAGGGTGTCCGGGCATCCTGCGCGAAGAAGCGGAACGTCCCGGTGACGACACTGCGGGCGCCGACGAGTCGCACACCGCCATTCGCTGCGACCTGCCGGCTGAACGCGTCTGGGATGAACGCGCCGAGCGTAGTCACCGATATTCCGAGCCGAGCCGAGCGAACGCCAGAGCCTCCGCGCAACGACAGCGTGTGATTCTGGGCGAGCACATTCCCCGCGGCAAACGCGCTCGCGGAAGCGCCTCCCGTGGTGTTGAGCTGCGCACGAGGAGCGCCGCCTTCGGTTCCTTCCTGACGGGTGACGATGTTGATGACGCCGCTGATCGCGTCGGCGCCGTAGAGTGCTGCGCCCTGAGGTCCGCGGATCACCTCGATGCGCGAGACGGCTTCAGGGTCGAGCCGGGTCACCAGAAGTGAATTTGCGGCTTCGATCCCGTCCACGTACACCTTCGGATAGCTCACCCCGAAGGAGCTCGCTCCGCGGATGCTTCCATATCGCGCGAGGAGACTCAGGGGCGACTGCTCCCAGAGCCACAGCCCGGGAACGTTTCCATCGAGTACGGTCGAAAGCGAACCAGCACCACGCTGCGAAAGCTGCTGGGCGGTGATCACATCGAGGGCGATCGGAAGAGCTCGCTCCGAGCCTCCCGCGGTGTTTCCGGTCACGACAACTCTGTCGAGAATGCCGACCTGGTTCATCATTGTCACGGCAGGCGCCGTCTGTGCGGCGGGGGTCGCATCCGGTTGCGGGGTTGGTGCCAGGACGACCTGGTTACTTCCCGCCAGGACTGACCGAAGCGTCGTTCCCGCGAGCAGCTCAAGGAGCACGCTGCCAACTGTGGCCGATTCGTACGCAAGGCACACAGGCCGTGTCAAAGGCAATTGCTCGGCCGTGTACGAAAGTCGAATGTGCGCCGCGGCCGCCAACCGGTCGAGCGCTTCGCGCAAGGAAACGTCGCGGCCGTGAAGTGAGACTTTTCGCGCGAGCACGCCATTCCACTCGTCGCCGGCAGGTGAAGCGGACATGCCACGGGCTACCGGTGCGCAACTGGATTGAGCACCGGCTGCCGGGGCATCGAAGAGAAATGGAACTGCAAGAAGGAATGCGAGAGACAGGCACCCGCGCATTCGCTCGCGAGGAATCATTTCAATTGTACGTTCCCTCTTGTTGGGCGAACGATCGCAGTATCGCCATGACGCTCGATATCGGCGCCCAATACCAGGCGAATCACTTCCAGCACTCTGTCAGCCGGCTCACCCGAGAAGGTTGCCGTGAGATGACGGCTGGCAAGAGATGTATCGGGTACGCGCAGCTCTATTCCGTACCAGCGGCGGAGTGAAGTGATCACATCGGTGAGCGGTGCTTCGCGGAATACGAGCTGGCGCCGCAACCAGGCTAGATCCTCCGCGGTCCCATGACGACTGACAGTCTGGCCGTTGGGCAGCAGGAGGCCGTGATCGCCCGTCTTGAGAACCCTGTGACTCGCCGCCGTAGAGCGTGTGGCGCGCAACGAAACCGATCCCTCGCTCACCGTTACTGCGACCCCTTCGGCTGCATCGGTGCGCACGGCGAAGCGGGTTCCGATGTCCTGTATGGTTGCATTTGCCGCGCGAGTGGTAAAGGGCTTCGAAGAATCATGTACGACCTCGAAGTACACATCTCCGCGCACCTCGACCTCCCGTCGGCTTACGCCGTAATCCCTAAGAATGTTGATCGAGCTCAGCGGTCCGAGAACGACACCGGTACCGTCGGTAAGTCGCAGCGAGTCGAGCACTCCGACGCCGGTAGCCACCATTCGAGCGGGAAGGGAGCCTGGCCGCTCGACCTGCGTGCGCCGCAAAGTGAGCCAGCCGGCAGCCCCGATCATCAGGACAGCTGCCGCCGCAATCGCGGGGAAAGGCACCCGCCACCGCGTTTCGTGCCGGGCGGTTTGAGGGTCGGTGTGTAATCTCAGCGGGCGGGGTTCCGGACGATCGCGTCGCGCCTTGACTTTCAGCAGCGCGGATTCGACATCGATTGGTGCAGGGGACTGCTCGGCCATCCGCTCGATGACGGACACGAGCGCATCCATTAACGCTTTGTCCGCGGGATGCTCGGAAAGGCGCTCTTCAATCTCCTTCGATTCGTCGGGTGAGCTTTCGCCGGAGACGTAGCGGGCGAGTACTTCCCAGTCGGCTGGCTGGCTCATGGGCTCGGGGCATCCTGCATATACCTAATAAACACTATAGGGCTGAGCTACCCTATACTTAGGCGATCAAGGTCCATTTTTCCCCCGCTTTCGCGAGCCACGTCTGGAAAGCAACGAGCTTCTCGAGCGACTCCGCCACGGAGATGAACGCGCGTTCGATGAGATCTTCCGCGCGTGGTACCCCGGCCTCGTAAGGTCGGCGGAATCGCTCGTTCGATCGCGGGCAATCGCCGAGGAAATCGTTCAGGACGTGATGCTCGAGCTGTGGCGGCGGCGTGAATCGCTCGAGCGGGAGAGCTCTCCGCAGGCCTATCTCTTCCAGTCGACTCGCAATCGGGCGCTGAATCACCTCCGGCACGAGCGCGTCGAGAAGCGCGGCCAGCCTTTCGCGGCAGGACGCTCGGAGATCGATGCTCCGGCGCCGGCTCTCCTCGTCGAGGAAGAGATAGAGGCCGCGCTCCGCGACGCGGTTGCTGCGCTTCCTGATCGTTGCCGAGAGGTTTTCGAGCTCAGCCGAACTCAAGGTCTCAAATACCTCGAGATCGCGGAGGTGCTCGGCATCTCAGTGAAGACGGTAGAAGCGCAGATGGGCAAGGCCCTTCGATTACTGCGGGAGCGATTGGCGCCCTGGCTGCCCGACAGCAACACGCTGTAGGGGTAAGCGCAGCATGGGGTGTTCCTCCAGTTGAAGCCGGCGCAATGCGCACCATGTATTCCGCAACGGCACACATGAACAGCAACTGGAGAAGACAATGAGAGGAGTACTGCAACGGACGGCTGCCGCTGCGTTGGTTGCGTTGAGCGTCGCGTGTCTCGATACGACGAGTCCTTCCAAGTCGGTGTTGTCGTTGACGGATGCTCTCGTCACGCTCCCGGCGGGATTCTCGAGCACCAACAACACGTTCGCGCCTGATACTGGAACGCCCGACGCATTCATGCCCCCGCGGCGCGGACACGACCACGAAAGGGGCGGTTTCGGGATGATGGGAGGTGGGATCGGTCCCGACTTCGACGGCGGAATCCGATTCGGAAGAGGCTTCGGCGGAGGCCCGTTCGGATTTCATGGGCTACCAAATGACTGCACTTTCTCGAGCGCAACCGGCCGGGTAAGCTGCGCCGCTGTCACCGACAGAGGTCTCACCATCGCTCGCTCGGCGTCCTATACGAAAGCGGACGGAACGGTGCAGTCGGCGCCGGACAGCACGACCAACACGATCAACATGCAGATCCAGGTGACGGGGACCGTGACACGCCGTGACAGCGCCGTTTCGACAGTCAACAACTCGAGTGATCGAACTGTGAGCGGTCTCGCCGTCGGCAGCACTCAGCGCACGGTCAATGGAACATCGCGCGGTGAGGAGTCAACGAGTGGGACGAATGCCGACGGAGTGTTCACCGCCGCGCGTCTCGTCGGTGATACGACCAAGGGTCTCATAATTCCGCTCGAGTCGGGAAAGCCTACCTACCCGACTGCTGGAACCGTGATTCGCGCGATGAAGGCGACAGTCACCATCGCCGGTGGCTCACCGACAACGCACGAGCGACGCGAAGTCATCACCTACAACGGCTCGGCCACAGCGACGATCGTCATTACCCAGAATGGAGTGACCAGGACCTGCTCGCTCCCGCTGCCGCGCGGGATGCCGACCTGCCAGTAGATCACCTGGTTCCAAAAAAGCCCGTCGCGCAGAAATCGCGCGACGGGTTTCTTTTGTTAGGCCGGACCCCTTGACGGAGGCGGCGGGGAGTGCAGAATCAGCCTCGGTACCTTCAACTGGAGATCAGATGCGCCCGACCCGCTTTATCCCCCTCTTGTTTGCCCTTGCTGCCTGCACGAAAAGCAGCACACCCGCAGCCGACACCGCCACCGCCGGCACCGGGACTGACACGATGTCCGCCGCGACCTCTCCGGCGAGCGACGCCACCGCGCGAGACGCGCTAGGCAAGGTTCGCGCCGCCTGGCAGGAAGGCGCGAACCGGAACGACCCGGCCGCGGTCGCGGCGATGTATACGGACGACGCCACTTTTGTCGGAACCGAGTCGCCTCTGGCCAGCGGCCGACAGGAGATCCAGGCCGCCCTCGCGAAGAGCTTCCCGATCTCCAAGATCGAGAGCATCGACTCCAAGGACCTCGTCGTGAGCGGCGACATGGCCTACGACTACGGTACGTTCAGGCAGACGGTGACGCCGCCGAATGCAAAAGCGATGACGGTCAACGGCTACTATCTCGTCATATGCCGCCGACAGAGCGACGGATCATGGAAGATCTCTAGCCACGTCTCGACAACCCCGCCAGCCAAGTCCTGATCTTCGACTGAAGGAACAGGGCCCGCTCCAGTTTTTTTGGGAGCGGGCTCCTGGGTGGTGGACATAACGGGGCGATAGCTTACCAGCGTGACACGTCTGCCGGTCTTTGCCGCTACCCGTTATGTCCAGCCTCTGCGCGAGGGTGGATCGCTTCCGGCAATTGTCGACACCGACGGCGGCGGCCTGTTCGTCGCGAAGTTCCGCGGTGCCGGTCGGGGCGAGAAGGCGCTCATCGCTGAGATCATCACCGGACTCCTGGCCCAGGCGCTGGGTCTGCCGGTGCCGGAGCTGGCGCTGATCGACGTTCCCGAAACGTTCGGCCGATCGGAGCCGGACCCTGAGATCCAGGATCTCCTGCGCGCGAGTCACGGCATCAACTTCGGGATACGATATCTCGATGGAGCTTTCAACTTCGATACTTCCGCGGCGCGTGAGCTCATCACGCCGGAGCTTGCGGCAAAGATAGTATGGCTGGATGCGCTCGTAACGAATCCCGATCGGACGCACCGGAATCCGAATCTTCTGATATGGAATCGTAGACCATGGCTGATCGATCACGGTGCAGCGCTCTACGCCCATCATGACTGGTCGGCGGTCGATGACGCGCGGACACGAACTCCATTTCCCTTGATCAAGGACCATGTGCTGCTGGCGGGAAGCGGGAACATCGAGCAGGCCGACGAAGAGATGACAACAATTCTCACCAGGGATCGTGTCGCTCGAGTTGTCGAGGCGATGCCGGATGAATTGCTGAAAGGGCCAAAGATCGCGGTTGAATTCGCCGATCCGGCTGCCACGCGCAAGCGGTATGTGGACTATCTGATGATGCGACTTCAGTCGCCTCGCCGGTTCGTGACGGAAGCGATCGAATCACGGGCCCGGAGCGATCGCGCGGTTTCCATCCGTCTGGCCGCACGCCGATGACACCGCACCCGAGCCCGTGGAAGGTGGATGAAAGCTGGGTGGCGTATGATTTTGCCGTGCTGCGCGTGGTTCCCCACGTCTATCTAGGAACGTTCACACCGATAGGAATCATCGTCCATGCGCGGACAAGCGAATTCCTCGGTATGCGCGTGCTCACCGATCGGGCAAAGCTGTCGGAGCTGGCCCCAGGCGTGGATGTCGAGCTGCTGGTTCGCTACCTCGAGTCTTGTGAGGCGATCTGCAGAGGCGACGAGACTGCCGGACCGATCGCCCTCGCTCCGCCATCGGAGCGCTTCCACTGGCTCACGTCGCCGCGGTCGGACGTGATCCAGTGCGGCCCGGTTCACGAAGGAGTTTCCAACGATCCGGCAGCAGCACTCGATGAGCTGTTCAAGAGCATCGTCACTTCCCCGGCGGAATCTCCCTAAGGCCGCGCTCCTCGAGTAGCGGCTCGACGCTGGGATCACGCCCGCGGAAAGCGCGGTACAGCGCCGCCACCTCCTGCGTCCCACCGCGTGACAGAACCATTTCGCGGAAACGCTGGCCGTTTGCGCGCGTCAGTCCGCCGTTCTCTCTGAACCAGTAATAGGCGTCGTCATCGATGACTTCGCTCCAGAGATACGCGTAATAACTCGACGCGTAGCCTCCGCCCCAGATGTGGGCGAAGTAGCTCGTCCGGTAGCGAGGCGGCACCTCGTACATGTCGATGTTGAAGCGCTTGAGCGCCGCAGTCTCGAATGCGTCGATGTCCTGCTGCGTCGAGCCCGGCGGGACTGTGTGCCACGCGATATCGAGCAGAGACGCAGCGAGATACTCGGTTGTCGCGAATCCCTGGTTGAAAGTCTTCGCATTCTTGATCTTGTCGACCAGCGCCTTGGGCATCGGCTGTCCCGTGTGGTAATGCTTGGCATAGTTCGCGAAGACAGTCGTGTCGAGTGCCCAGTGTTCGTTGAACTGCGACGGGAACTCGACGAAGTCACGTGGCACGTTGGTCCCGCCGAGCGTCGGATACTGGACCTTCGAGAACATTCCGTGCAGCGCGTGTCCGAACTCGTGGAACATCGTCGTCACATCGCTGAACGTCAGCAGTGCCTGCTGACCCGGTGCCGGCTTCGTGAAATTTGCGACGTTGAACACCACCGGCAGCGTACCCATCAGACCTGACTGATCGACGAACGTGTCCATCCATGCGCCGCCACTCTTCTCGTCGCGCTTGAAGTAATCGGTGTAGAAGAGCGCCAGCGGCTTGCCATCGGAGTCCGTCACATCGAACACGCGTACGTCGGGGTGATAGACCGGGATGTCCTTCCGCTCCTTGAACGTGATTCCGTACAGCTTGTTGGCGGCGAAGAACACTCCGTCGCGCAGTACGCGATCAATCTCGAAGTACGGCTTCAACTGTGACTCATCGAGATCGTACTGCGCCTTTCGCACCTGCTCCGAGTAGTACTGCCAGTCCCACGGAGCGAGCTTGAACCCGCCCTTCTCGCTGTCGATCAGCGCCTGCATCTGTATCGCTTCAGAGCGCGCTTTTGCTGTCGATGCGGGCACGAGATCGGTCAGCAGCTTAAGCGCCTCCGGGGGCGTCTTCGACATCTGATTCTCGAGCGCGTAAGCCGAGTAGGTCGGGTAGCCAAGGAGCTTCGCTTTGTCGGCGCGCAGCTGAGCGAGGCGCTTGATCGTCGCTCGCGTGTCGCTCGAGTCACCATGCTCGGACCGTGTCGTGGACGCGATGAACAGGCGCTCACGTACGGCGCGGTTCTTCAGGGAAGCCTGTGCAGGATGCTGCGTGGTGTTCTGCAACGGAATGACCCACTTGCCCGTCATTCCCCGCGACTTGGCAGCTTCCGCGGCAGCGGCGATCTCGCCCTCGCTCATTCCTTCGAGCTGGGCGGCATTGTCCAGTACGAGTGCGCCCGCCTTGGTCGCGGCGAGCAGCTTGTTCTGAAAATCGGTGGAGAGCTTCGCTTCTTCCTGGTTCAGCGCGCGGAGCTGTGTCTTGTTGGCTTCAGATAACTGGGCGCCGGCGCGGACGAAATTCTTGTAGTAGAGCTCGACGAGAAACTTCTGCTCGGGGTTGAAGCTAAGCGACTCTCGGGCGTCGTAAATGCTCTTCACGCGTTGGAAAAGCTTGTCGTTGAGATAAATCGCGTCGGAGTGTGCGGCAAGCCTGGGTGCCTCCACTTCCTGGACGCGCTGGAGAGTCGAATCGGTATTGGCCGATGTTATGGCATTGAAGACTTTGGCGGCGCGCGTCAGCACTGCTCCCGAACGCTCCATGGGAATGATCGTGTTCTCGAACGTGGCAGGCGCGGACTGGTTGGCGAGCCCTTCGATCTCGACGATCTGCTCGCGCATCCCGGCCTCGAGTGCCGGCTGGAAATCGGAGTCCTTGATCCGGTCGAAAGGCGGCGCGTGGAATGGGAGCGAACTCTCCGCGAAGAACGGATTCGACGATGAGAACCCGTCGGAAAGAACGGCCGTCGACGCGTTGCCTGCCGGCTGTTGCGATGTTGTCGCGCAGCCGGCAAGTGCCAGTCCGGCAGCCGCTGCGATCAATACACGATTGCGCATCATGCTGAAACGCTCCCTGCTATTTTTGGAAGAGGATATTAGTAACTAGATGATACTAATTAGACCAGATCAAGCCACTTTCTCCGGATGCGGCTTCAGCAGCTTCTCGCGACCGGTCAGGTACAACACAGCTATCAACACCGCGAACGGAATGAGCGAAAGCAGATTCGCCGCGGGGCCCGTCCGCATCGGGTTGGACTCGCCGAATGCGGCTATTCGCTCGTTGAATCCAGCCATCGATGGAACACCGGCGAGAAAGGCGATCAGAATCCCAGCGATCGCGCCACCGGCGATGTATCCCGATGCCATCAGGACTCCGGGACTCTTGTCGCCCTCGGCGACCAGTTGGTCATGCGTGAGTCCCACTCCCGCGTGCTTTCTGGCGATCCACTTGTCGACTAGAAGGCGAACGAGTCCACCGATGAAAATAGGCGCCGAAGACGACAGCGGCAGATAGACGCCCACGGCGAACGCGAGCGACGGGATCCCCGACATCTCCAGGACGATAGCTATCATCGCGCCGAGCAACACGAGTCCCCATGGCAGCTTTCCGCCGAGGATTCCCTTGATGATGTAGGACATCAGCACCGCCTTCGGCGCGTCGAACTTGGGAACCGCCTGCCCGTCGGGAAGTGTCCGGATGGTGCCGTTGATTCCGCGATCAACGAAGTAGACCGGCTTACCGGCATCATCCACCAGGTATTTCTCGGCGTTGCCGCCGCTCGGATCCTGCCGGTGCCAGACGAAATAGTCCTTGCTGTCGGCCGGTGCCCCGGCAAGCGTCCCTTCGATTCTCTCCCGTCGCGTGAGCTTGCTCACGTCGGCGCGCTCCCCCGGCTGCAGCGATCCAGTGGTCAGGCCTTGTATTGTCGTGCCGATGGGGACGTAAACTGAGCCGGCCGAGTTGAGCTTGAGGAGAATGGGACCGAGGGCGAGAGCTGATACGGTGGCGCCGATCAGAATCGCAATCTGCTGACTGCGCGGCGTTGAGCCGACCAGGAAACCGGTCTTGAGATCCTGCGATGTCGTACCGCCGTTCGACGCTGCGATGCAGACGATGGCGCCAATGGAAAGCGCGGTGACGAAGTAGTTGCTGCCTGTCCATCCAAGGATGACGAAGGTCAGGCAAGTGAGAAGAAGCGTCGCGACCGTCATTCCGGAGATCGGATTCGAGGATGATCCAATCTCGCCAGTGAGGCGCGATGATACCGTGACGAAGAGAAATCCGAAAACGACGATGAGAATCGCCGCGGCAATCCTGGCGGTGATTCCGGTCCCGCCGACGTACAACGGGCTCGCGAACGCAATCACGACGACGAGAGCGAGCACGCCGATAAGGACGAAATTGATAGGCAGGTCGCGGTCGGTGCGAAGCTTGACGGGCGCGCCACCGACCTTGGTGGCCGAGTAGTCGCTGAGCCCTCCTCGGAGGCCGTGCCAGATCGTGGGCAGCGAACGAAAGACGCTGATCAGTCCACCAGCCGCCACCGCGCCCGCGCCGATGTAGAGCACATAAGCGTTCCGGATGTCGCCGGGACTCATGTCCTTGATCAATGCGGTGCCTTCCGGCGGCAGCGGCGCGCTGAGGAACTGGCCGAAGTAGCTGATCATCGGAATGAGCACGAGATACGCGAGCACGCCGCCGGCGCACATGATGGATGCGATGCGCGGCCCGATGATGTAGCCGACGCCCAGCAGCTCGGGAGAGATTTCGCTGGAGATGGACGCGTTTCTGAAAGGAGCGCCGAAAATCTTTTCGGGAGCTTCCTTCCACGTCTGGAACGCGACCATTGCCGTCTTGTACGCGAGGGCAAAGCCGAACCCGGTAAAGATCGTCTTCGCGCTCGTGCCGGCGCCGAGCTTTGCCTGCTCGCGCTTCGCTTCGTCAGATGCCGCAGCGCGCGATTCGGCAGACGCTCCGGCTTTGAGGACCTCGGCACAGGCTGTTCCTTCGGGGTACTTGAGGACTCCGTGCTGTGCGACGATCAACGCTCTCCGAAGCGGGATCATCATCAGGATTCCAAGAAGTCCGCCGAGCACCGCGACGAGCATGACGCGGGTGATCTCGAGATCGAAGCCGAGGATCAGGATTGCCGGCATCGTGACACCAACGCCGAAGGCAATTGATTCGCCGGCGGAGCCGGCGGTCTGGACGATGTTGTGCTCGAGGATGGTAGCATCTCGCAAGCCGAGCCGCGAGAAGAGCCGGAAGAGAGTGATGGAAATGACCGCGACGGGTATTGATGCGGAAACCGTCAAGCCGACTCGGAGAACCAGATAGAGCGAAGAAGCACCGAAGATCAAGCCGAGGATTGCGCCGACGAGAATCGGGATCGGTGTGAGCTCCCTGAGGTTCGTTTCGGGAGCGATATACGGCGTGAAAGGTGGAAGGCCGTCGGAGACAAGACCGATGCGGTTGGGATATTCCTGTGCGGGAACGGTCATGGGCTCGAACCTCTATCCTTGTGGGCTTCAGGCTGCGTGAGTGCCGGCGAGACGCACCTGCCAAGACCGCGCCATCAAAATCCCTGGGACGGTCGCGCGGTTAATGTACACCGCCAATCAAGAGTGGCACTAGCCGACGGCGTTGGCCGCTGGTGGCGTATCGCGGGCAGCAACGCGACTTTTGCAGCATGTCCGGTCCGGAATCGTTCAACCTGCCGCTGCTCCTCGTCCAGATCGTCGTGATCGTGGTTGTTGCCAGGCTTGCCGGACTTGCACTGGCTGCTGTCGGGCAGCCTCGGGTGATCGGAGAGGTGGTTGCTGGTCTCGTGCTCGGCCCCTCCGTCCTCGGCGCAGTGGCGCCAGCGGCATCGGCCGCGCTCTTTCCGCCGGCAAGCCTCGGATTCCTCAGTGCGCTCAGCCAGATCGGCCTGCTCTTCTTCATGTTCCTCGTCGGGCTGGAGATCGATCCTGCTCATCTGAGGGAGCGCGCCCGAATCGCAATCGTTACAAGCAATGCGAGCATTATCGCTCCATTTCTGCTGGGCGCAACTCTCGCGGTTCTTCTGTATCACCGTCTCGCGCCCGCCGGGGTGGAATTCGCCGGCTTCGCGATGTTTGTGGGGGCGGCAATGAGCGTTACAGCATTCCCGGTTCTGGCTCGTATTCTCGCTGAACGCGGTCTGACGCGAACGCGACTGGGCACAATCGCCATCGCATGTGCGGCGGTGAATGACATCACAGCATGGTGCATACTCGCTGTGATCGTGGTGCTCGTACGCGGAAGTCGCCCGGACGCGTCGCTCTGGCTCACCGCTGGCGGCGCGATCATCTACGTCGGACTGATGCTCACCATCGGCCGAAGGACGCTGAGGATTCTGACTGATCGTTACGGACCGAAGGGCTCGCTGTCCCCGGACCTTATCGCCGTCGTGCTTGTGGCAGTGCTGGTCTCATCCTGGATTACCGAGCGCCTCGGAATCCACGCTCTTTTCGGCGCATTCCTCATCGGGTCGATAATGCCTCGCACCGACGCTCTCGTGCAGGGGCTGCGCGGCCGCCTCGAGGATGTCATGGTGGTCCTGCTGCTCCCGCTCTTCTTCGCGTTCACTGGATTGCGCACGACCATCGGATTGATCGAAGGACGGGAGCTATGGATGATGTGTGGTCTCGTGACACTCGTGGCGATCGTGGGAAAATTGGGAGGGACAGCGATCGCAGCTCGGGTCACCGGACTCGAATGGCGTGAAGCGCTCGCTCTTGGCACGTTGATGAACACGCGCGGGCTGATGGAGCTGGTGATTCTCAATGTCGGTCTCGACGTCGGCATGATCTCGCCGACGCTCTTTGCGATGATGGTCGTGATGGCAATTACCACGACGGCGATGACAACGCCGGTGCTTGCGTGGCTGCATCCTGTGGTGCCAACGGCATCCCCGCTCTTGCGACGCGCGTCGTAGCGCATGAAAGCCGCGACGATCGGCGGGTGATTCCGGAATAGCGCGAGGTCGTTACGCCGGCTTGCTCACCACCGCGGCGGCAAGACCAGGGACTGTTTTACGGCTTCGCGAATGCGCCGCAAAAACCGGCTGCTGCCTCAGCAGCACACACAACACTGCGCATGCGAGGCTCACGGCAGCTAGGACGAGGAAAGCACCGCTGGTTCCCCCCGTCGCATCCTTCAGGATTCCGATCACGTAAGGCCCGACGAAGCCACCAGTATTTCCGATCGAGTTCACGAGCGCGATTCCTATTGCCGCGGCGCTGCCACTCAACAGCATCGTCGGGAGACACCAGAAGGGGGCGAGGAAGCTGTTCGCGCCGACGAGCACTAGACCGAGTGCGACCACCCGGGCCAGGGGACTGGTGAACAGTGCGGCACCCAGATAGCCGATCGCGATCAATGCTGCGGACCCGGCCGCGTGGAGACAGCGCTCTCCCGTTTTGTCGGAGCTGGCACCGACGATCAGCATCGCCACCGCGCTGAAGCAGGCAATCAATGCGGTAATGAGTGCGGTGCTGGAATCGCTCGTGTGCAGCGCATCGCGGATGACAGTCGGCGACCAGAACGTGTAGCCGTAGCCGGCGGTCAACATGAGGAAGTAAGGGATCGCCAGCAGCCACACCATCGGCTGCGCGAGCGCTCGGAGCGGCGGAATGCCATGCACACCACGCGATTCATTGTGATCCCGGCGTAGCTGAGCAGCGAGCCACTCGCGCTGCTCGGCACCGAGCCACTCGGCCTTTTCAGGACGGTCGGTCAGCCACGCGAGCACGGCGAAGCCGAGCAATACCGATGGAATTCCTTCGAGAAGGAAGAGCCACTGCCATCCTGCGAGTCCCATGTGTCCATTGAGCCCGAGCAGCCAACCGCCAAAGACGCCACCGACCACGCCCGAGAGAGGAATGGCGATCATGAAGCGCGAGCTCGCCCGCGCACGATGGGCAGCGGGGAACCACTGGCTTAGATAATAGACGATTCCCGGAAAGAATCCCGCCTCGGCCACACCGAGGAGAAAGCGCAGAACGTAGAAGTGTACCGGCGTCCGCACGAACATCATCGCCGACGCGATCAAGCCCCACGAAATCATGATTCGGGCGATCCATCGCCGCGGTCCGACGCGTACCAGGAGGAGATTGCTCGGAACTTCGAAGAGAGCGTAGCCGAGGAAGAAAATCCCGGCTCCAAGGCCGAACGCGCTGGCGCTGAAGCGCAGGTCGCGGTTCATCTGAAGACCAGCGATGGCGACGTTCGAGCGATCGAGGAAGTTGAAGACGTAAAGACTGAACAGGAATGGGAGCAGCCTGAGGCTCAGCTTCCGGATAGTCGCTCTCTCGATAACTGAGTCGTCACGCTCGCGCGCTCGCTCGGGTGCGCCCGGACTGGCGGTCATTCTCAACTTCTCAGAAAGTGTGATGGGCTGTGTGACAAAAACTTACGAGCTTTGAGCCAACCTAGAGAGGCACAGCGTCGAGTGGCCAGGCTCGGAAGGCTTCGGGATTCAGACTGCTAGCATCCGCTCGTACGACGGCCACATCTTTGGGCATGCGTATGTCATTGAAGCGTTATTGGACGCGATCTGTTGTCGTGGCGGTCTCGCTCCTCTTTCCGTTTGCTCTTCCAGGGCAGGAGATTCTGACTCCTCCCGATGCGGCTACGCTCCGCTCCGCTGCACGGCGCTATCGTGTCGCGTACGAATCCGCGATTCTGCGCGAGTTCACAGATCTGCTCGCAATCCCGAATCTCG
>JAHFCS010000107.1 GCA_023249395.1 Gemmatimonadota bacterium | reverse complement strand
AATTTCCCCTGCTGGGGAATGCTCGAGAAGCTCGCGCCAACGCTGCTCGCGGGGATGCCCGCGATCGTCAAGCCGGCGACGATCACTTCGTATCTCACCGAGGGAATGGTAAGGGCGATGGTCGAGTCGGGGATTTTCCCCGAGGGCGCGCTCCAGCTCATCGTCGGCAGCACCGGAGATCTGCTCGACCACCTCGGCGGACAGGACGTGGTGACGTTTACCGGATCGGCGTCAACGGGGCGAAAGCTCAAGACGACGCCGTCCATCGTCGAGAACTCGGTGCGCTTCAACCTGGAGGCGGATTCTCTCAACTTCTCGATGCTTGCGTCCGAGTCCGCGCCCGGCAGCGAGGAGTTCGACCTCTTCGTGAAGGAAGTCGTCCGCGAGATGACCGTCAAGGCGGGACAGAAATGCACGGCGATCCGCCGGACGCTGGTTCCAGAGGGGATGGTGGACGATGTGGTGAAGGCGATCGAGAAGCGCCTTTCAGGCGTGAAACTCGGCGACCCGCGCACCGAGGGCGTCCGCATGGGCCCGCTCGTCGGGAAGTCACAGGTGAAAGAGGTTCACGACCGCGTGGAGGAGCTCAGGCGAGGGTCGGAGCTGGTGTTCGGAAACCCGGATGATTTCGAGGTTATGTCGGGCGACAAGTCGAAGGGCGCGTTCTTCCCGGCGACGCTGCTCTATTGCAAATCGCCACTAAGCACGCCGGAACCGCACAACATCGAAGCCTTCGGTCCGGTGAACACGGTGATGCCGTACGCGAGCGTGGACGAGGCCATCGAGCTGGCGAAGATGGGCAAGGGCAGTCTCGTCGGCTCGCTGTTCACGTCCGACGACAATGTCGCACGACAGGTGGCACTCGGCACGGCGTCGCATCACGGCCGCTTGATGATCCTTAATCGCGAAAGCGCGAAAGGCTCGACGGGACACGGCTCTGCCCTTCCCGGCCTCGTCCACGGCGGGCCGGGTCGCGCGGGTGGCGGCGAAGAGATGGGTGGAGTACGTGGCGCACTTCATTACATGCAGCGCACGGCGCTTCAGGGATCGCCGACAACGCTGTCTCGTGTCTCGAATGAATGGATCAAGGGCTCGGCGCAGCTGTCGGACCGCGTGCATCCCTTCCGAAAGTATTTCGACGAGCTCGAAATCGGAGAGACGCTGATCACCCATCGACGCACCGTGACCGAGGCCGATGTCGTGAACTTCGCCGGAATCAGCGGCGACCATTTCTACGCCCACATGGATGACATTGCGGCGAAGGAGTCGTTGTTCGAGAAGCGCGTCGCCCACGGTTATTTCGTTCTGTCCGCGGCTGCGGGGCTGTTCGTCGACCCAGCGCCGGGTCCAGTGCTCGCGAATTATGGACTCGACAACCTGAGATTCGTGAAGCCTGTGTATCCGGGCGACACGATTCAGGTGCGCCTTACGTGCAAACAGAAAACGGCGAAGGATACACAGCCCGACCAGATCCCGCAGGGAGTCGTCGCGTGGGATGTTGAGGTCACGAACCAGGACCAGGAGCCGGTTGCAGTCTACACGATTCTCACGCTTGTGAAGCGGCGCATAACGACCGCTTAGTCGACCCTATCGAGCAGCGACCGAATCCGTGGAAACATGTCACGGATCTCGTCGAGCGACACCGCGCCCGCCGAAAGTCGGAACCAGCCCGTGTCGCCCTTCACGCCGAACGCCTGGAACGGAACAACGGCTATTCCCGCCTGCTCGAGCAGGAGAAGGCGAATATCGGTGTCAGTCTCGATCAGCTTTCCTTCATACTCACAGCCGTGCAGTACGAAGCGCGCGGAGAAGTAGATCGCGCCCTGCGGGTTTATCGAATCCACCGGATATCCATCCGCCGCCAGCTTCTGGAATCCGTCATACATCGCATCGAAACGCTCGGCGAGCCTGGCGCTCATCTCCACACGAAAGTCGGCAATCGCCTTCGCGTCGTTGAGAAAATTCGCCGCGCCGAGCTGTTCGGCGCGCGGCGCCCATGCGCCGGCGTGAGAAAGTATGTCGCGAATGCGCGCGCCAATCGCCGGCGCCACGAGCATCCAGCCGACACGAAGGCCAGTGCCGGCATAAGCCTTTGAAAGTCCGTCGGCAGAAATGACGTAGCGCGCCGATTCCGGTACGACCGCCGCCGGATAAGTATGCTTCTGCCCTTCCGAAACAAGCGCGCCATACATCTGATCGTGCAGCACGAAGAGTGGCCGGCGTCCAGCTGATTCGCGTTTCCGGTTCTCGACAACAACAGCCTCGAGAATCCTGGTGAGATGCTCGGCCGTCATCACAGTGCCTGTCGGATTTCCCGGCGAGCACAGGCAGAGCATCGCCGCTTCAGACAGGTGAGGCGCGAGCTGCTCGAGGGTGGGCTGAAAACCCGTCTCGGACGTCGCCTCGATTTCGATCGACTCGCCACCCGTGAGCAGCGAGTACGAGTCGTTCATCCACGACGGGACGGAATACAACACCTTGTCGCCCGGATTGACCACGGCGCGATATGCGCCGTAGAGAACCGGCCGCCCGCCGCTGCACACGACGATCGCGTCAACAGGATAGCGCACCCCGGCGGTGCGATACACGTAATCGGAGATCGCCTGGCGCAACGGCAGCATTCCCTCGGGTGTCGGGTAATTCGTTTCGCCGCGCCCGATTGCCGCCTGGATCTCCTCGGCCAGCTTCTTCGGTATCCGGAAATACCGGGGATCGAAGTCACCGACGGTGAGATTCACGATCTTCTCGCCTCGCGCGAGCATCGCCCGTACCTGCCGGGTGACTCGCAGAATCCCCGACTCCTGGAGCGCACGGGCCGCGATCGACAGTGACGCGTCGAGCGAGCTCTGGTCTCCGAAATCGAGCTTGCCCGCCTCGTTGTCGGTCATGGGCGGATTCTAGCGTGTTGGAGGAGGTGCGTCCAGCAGGTTATGTTTTGCCGTCTCTCAAGCTTTTTCGGAATTCGACCTGATGAAATGGATACTCCCGCTGACGCTGTTGACCGCGTGCATGCCGATGGTTTCGAAGTCACCTGAGGGAGATCTCGAGCGCGCGCGGCGCGTGCTCATGGCGACGCCGCTGATCGACGGGCATAACGACCTCCCATGGGCAATTCGCGAGAGCAAGACGGCGCCGCGCGACGTTGATGCGTACGATCTTCGAAAGCGCACCGCCGGTCATACCGATCTCGACCGGCTCCGCGCAGGAATGGTGGGCGGCCAGTTCTGGTCCCTGTACATCCCCGGAGAGATCGCGGATTCCGGATTCGCCCGCGTGCAGATGGAGCAGATCGACATCGCACGGCGAATGGTGGAGAAATATCCGGACCGGTTTGAATGGGCGTTGACGGCGCACGACCTCCGGCAGGCGCACAAGGAAGGAAAGATCGGCTCGGTGCTTGGCCTCGAAGGCGGACATGCGATCGAGAACTCACTCGGCACACTGCGCGCGTATTACGACCTCGGCGCGCGGTACATGACGCTCACTCACAACGTGACGACTGACTGGGCCGACGCGGCGCTCGACTCGGCAAAACACGGCGGCCTGACTGAGTTCGGAAAGGAAGTCGTCCGCGAGATGAACAGGATGGGGATGCTCGTGGACCTTGCCCACGTGTCGCCGGCGACGATGAGCGATGCTCTCGACGTGACCGAGGCACCGGTGATCTTCTCGCATTCCGGCGCCCGCGCTCTCGTGGATCACAAGCGCAATGTTCCTGACTCGATTCTCAAGAGAGTCACGGCGAATGGCGGAGTCGTGATGGTGCCTTTCGTCACAGCTTTCGTGTCGCCTGCAGTGGCAGCCTATGAGCATGACGAGCAGCTCTTCGGCGCCGACCTCCGGAAGAAATCCGGTGGCTATACGGCGGCAGTACGTGACGCGATGCGCGAGTGGCGCTCGGCCCACCCAATGCCGCAGGCAACGCTGAGCCAGGTCGCGGACCAGATCGAGTACGTCCGGCGCATCGCCGGCGTCGATCACGTCGGAATCGGAGGTGACTTCGACGGCATCACCACTGTAGTAGTCGGGCTCGAGGACGTCTCGAAGTATCCTGCGCTCTTCGCCGAGCTGGCACACCGCGGCTGGTCCGATGAGGATCTCGCGAAGCTTGCCGGTGAGAACATTCTCCGGGTGCTGGAGCGAGCTGAACAGGTCGCCGCGCGGCTGCAGAAGAGTCGTCCTCCCTCGACGCGCACGATCGCCGAGCTCGACGGGCCGGCGGCAGCTGCGCCAAAACCCGCCCAGTAAGAACGACGATGGTGGAAGTTCCACATGCGAAAGATCATTCGCCGGGATTTCTCCGCATCGTCGAGGAAGCAAGAAGGCGCGTTCGTGAGGTGACTGTCGACGAGGCACGGGCGGCGCTCGCGAGCGGACGCGCGCGTTTGATCGACGTGCGCGAAGACGACGAATGGAACGAGGCCCACGCGAAGGGTGCCGAGCATCTCGGCAAGGGCCTCATCGAGCGGGACATCGAAATGTTCGCGCCGGACAAGGCGAGTGAGCTTATACTCTATTGTGGCGGGGGGTTTCGATCTGTTCTCGCCACTGACTCGCTGCAGCGCATGGGGTATACGAGCATCCGCTCGATGGCCGGCGGATGGAGAGCGTGGGTCGAGGCCGGTGCCCCGACGGAGGAATGGAAGTGATGAAAGACTTACGGTTGGCGTCGGTATGGTTCATCGGGCGCTGGCGCGGGTCGATCCTGCGCGCGTCCTGAGTTTCCGGTCTAACTGTCACCCGTTTGACTGTTCCCGTTTCGTAATTCGAGACGGCACTGTGACGGAAAACTAAACGACGGTTCAACTGCAAACGCACCACGCGCGCAGACTGGAGCCGCGAAAGCGGCCAGGGTGAGCCTCTCCTCCCCCACCGCGCGTCTCCACTCAAAATTCCCCTCTTGCGCCCAAGTCTCTGATTATTTATACATCTATTGTGCATAATCACTCGGTGGCCACGACCCTCCCATTCGCCCTCCGCACCGGCCTCGCCGGCGGCCACTCCGCCGTTGTCCGCCCGGCGAAGCGCGCCGATGTCGAGCAGATCTACGAGCTTGTCAACGGCTACGTCGCCGAAGGCTTGATGCTGCCGAGGACGACCGAACAGATCGCGCTCAACATCGAGAGTTACGTCGTTGCGGTGAAGGGCGCCCGGGTCGTTGCCTGTGCCGCACTCGAGGAATACTCCCCATCGCTCGCCGAAGTCTCGTCGGTTGCCGTGTTGCGCGACGAGCACGGCAACGGGCTGGGTACCCAGGTCGTTCTCGGTGTCGAGCGGCTGGCGCGGGCGCGCGACATCGAGGAAATCTTCGCCTTGAGCCTTACCGACAGATTTTTCCTCGCGCTCGACTACAAGCCGGCATCAATTGCCCGGTATCCCGAGAAGCTGTCGCGATACGAGTCACTGACGACCGCCGGAGTTGACATCGTCCCGAAGCGCTGCTTCCAGAAGACATTCGGAAGCGACTGGCAGATGCCGCAGCTGGTCGAGACGACGCCGGCCAAGCCGAAGCGGGCACTCCGCGCGAGCTGAAGTTCACCCGGTTTCGGAGCCGCACCCTGTGGTGCGGCTTTTTTTTTCGTTGGGCAGAGGGATATCTTCCCCGCCATGGACACGAGACGCGCGAAGCTGATCGTTGCGGCGCTCATTACGACGTTCGTGGTGATGCGGTCTATGCTCTCGATGTCGCCCAACTCAGATTTCGACGTCGTCGGCTACAACATCCACCATCTCTTCACCGGGCTGCTGCTCATCACAGCGTGCGGGATGCCACTGGCTCTCTTCGCCGGGAGATCGTGGCTCACCGATGTCGCCTCGGTGGGGTTCGGCGCAGGGCTCGCGCTTGCATTGGATGAATGGGTCTACCTCATCGCGACCGACGGGAGTAACGCGTCGTACCTCCTGCCCGTATCATTGAGGGGCGGCGTGCTGATGGTAGGGCTCGCTGCGCTTTACGCGCTCGTCCTTTTTCTGGCTTCCCGCGGTCACCCGTGACCCTCACCGGTACATGATGCCCGAATCCACTGATCACCGCCGTCTTGCGGTCAACGGCATCGGCGGGGTGTTCCTCTTCTCGAACAAGGCGAAAGAGCTCGCCCAGCTCGAGACCGACGGCGTCGCAGTGGAGAAGGTGGAAGAGTTCGACTACGGACGGTTCGCCTGGATAAGGGACCCCGACAACAATCGCGTTGAATTGTACGAGCCGCTCGTCCCGACGGGCGGCGACTGAGACTGAATCTGCCGCAGACAACAAACAAATCGAGGGAGCTCTGTAATGGGTGTAAATGAGAACATGGGTCTGAGGGCGAAGATTTGGTAGACGGCGATCGAACCAGGACCGAAGGCGAGCGAATCGCTGATGAGATCGGCCGGGCCCTTCAGGGTGATGCGTGGCACGGTCCGTCGCTCAACGAGCTGCTCGAGGGGATCACGTCGGAAGACGCGATCCAGCGCCCGATTCCGGCGGCGCACAACATCTGGGAGCTCGTTCTTCACATAACGTCGTGGGCGAACATCGTGCGGCGTCGCATCACCGGCGGCCAGGTAGAGCCGGCGGAAGGCGAGGACTGGCCGCGCGCTGGCCCGATCTCGGAGAACCGCTGGGCGGCGGCGCGTTCCGCGCTCGCGGAAAGCCACGAACGCCTGCGCGAAATCGTCTCCGGATTGAGCGACGAGGAGCTCTCGCGCAACGCGCCGCAAAGCCAGCGCAGCGTCGCCGCCATGCTGCACGGCGTAACGCAGCACGCGGCGTATCATGGCGGGCAGATCGCGATCCTCAAGAAAGCCATCCGCGTTCATCATCGCCGAACGGCGACCTGACCCGCAGTCGGCCGATGCTGAAGCGCCTCCGGTTCCTCGGCGTCTATGTATTGTTCTGGATCGCCTTCTTCGAGGTAGGGCGAGCTGTATTTCTCGCCTATGGATGGCCGAAGTCGGCGCAGCTCGGCACGAGCATCATCGCGGGGACGCTGTTGAGCGGACTGAGGATGGATCTCTCAGGTGCCTGCTATCTCGCTCTTGTTCCGCTGCTGATCATCGCCGCCGACGGATTCATCCGGCCGGAGATGGCGAGGCGAATGCTCTCCTGGTACACCATTCCGGTGATCATCGTCGTCGCAATCGTCAT
>JAHFCS010000106.1 GCA_023249395.1 Gemmatimonadota bacterium | reverse complement strand
GAGCGAGGCCGTGGCCAGCGATTTGGTCCGACGCTGGCGGCGGAGCATCTGAGGGAAGATGAGGGGATTGAAGTCCCAGTTTCGACGTTGCGGCGATGGATGAAGGCCGAGGGTCTTTGGGCGAGAAAGAGGAAATGGCATCACCGCTTCCGGCGTAGAGAGAGGCGCTCCCACTTCGGCGAGTTGATCCAGCTTGACGGCAGTTTCCACGAATGGCTCGAGGACAGAGGCCCCGGCGGCTGCCTGATGACGATGACCGGCGACGCGACGAGCACACAGCTCGCGCTGATGGGTAGCCAGGAGACGCTCTGGTCGGCGGCAGCCCTCTTGAGATGGTGGATCGAGCAGTACGGAGTGCCACGCGCTCTCTACACGGATCTTAAGACGCTCTATCACTCTCCGGGAAGAGTATGTGATCGCAGCGATCGGCCACTCACTGAGTTCGGGCTCATGTGCAGCAAGCTTGGTATTGAGCTCATTCCGGCTTGGAGCCCTCAGGCCAAGGGACGTGTGGAACGGACCCATGGGACGAATCAGGACAGGCTTGTGAAGAAGCTGCGACTCAAGGGGATCTCGACGCACGAGGTGATGAATTGCTATTTGCGTGAGATTTATCTGCCCGCTCACAACGCGCGGTTTGCAAAACCGCCGTCGGACTCAGCCGATTACCATCTACCGCTCAGAGCAGTTATGCGGGGCAGGAAGCCTGAGGATGTATGGTGCCGGGAGGAGACGAGGCAGCTCAGCAACGACGGTGTGATTACATACGGCAACCGCAAGCTCCAGGTCACCGAGAGGCGGGATATGCCTCAGAGGTCAAAGGTACTTGTGCGTAGGGTGGAAGACGGATCTCTAAGGGTGATCTACCGCGGGCTGGTCGCTGGAGAAATGCGAGAGCACGAGCTCAGGTGGCAGGAATTCACGGAGCAGAAGAAGGGACCAATCGCGGCGAAGTCGAAGAGTCAACAGCCCGCTTCAGACGCTAGACCTGGCCCGGCTCGTTCATACCGGCCAGGTCCTCAGCACCCTTGGCGACTCAGCAATCAGTACGATGTCGCCGTGGCTCTGAAAGCGAAGGCCGAACTCGAAATGCTCACCCCACCAGGATTACGATGAAAAACCAGACAGAAAACACAACCAAACCAGGGTGACATTTCTATTGGCGCAAGATCGGTGACATTTCTATTGGCGTTTGACAGCGTGCGTAAGCGTGGGTTGACTCGACGCCCGACAAGCCGTGATATTTCAGTGCTGTACTTCCTCTCGACCGGTCCTGAATGCTCTACAGATCTCTCCTTGTCATTCTCGTCATAGACGCCTTCGTGCTCATCGCTGCGATTCTATTGCAGGCGGGCAAGGGGAGCGGTCTGGCGGCAAATTTCGGCGGCGCAAGCTCATCGCCTGATGCGTTCATCGGAATCCGTCAGGCGGGTACGATTCTCACCAAGGCCACCTGGTGGTCGGCGGCAGTCTTCCTGGGGCTCGCGTTCGTTCTCCAGGTCATGTCGACACGGGCTCAGACGCCGCGCTCGGTGCTCGAAAAGACGTTCTCCAACCAGCCAGCTCCCGCTCCGCTTCCGGCGACAGCCACGCCGGTGGTTCCGCTCGAGCCGGCCGCCGGCGCTGCCACCAAGCCGACAACCGGCGGGACGACGGTTCCGCTTACCGCCGTCCCGGTAGTACCACCTGCCAATCCTCCCGCAAAGCGGTAACGCGAAAAGGTGACGCTGCACGAGAGCCAGCCAGGGTTCCTCCTCCTAGAGGACGGAACCCTTTTTCGCGGCCGTATTCGAGCTCGCGATGGCGCCGCCGTGAATGATGTGGCTGTCGCCGAGGTCGTGTTCACTACGAACATGACCGGGTACCAGGAGGTGTTCACGGATCCCTCGTACAGCGGACAGATCGTCGTCATGACCGCTCCGCAGATCGGGAACTACGGGATCAACGCGGAAGACCCGGAGTCGCAGCGCCCGCAGGTTACCGGGGTCGTCGTGCGCGAGCTTTCCCGAAGCTATTCCAACTGGCGCGCAACCGGGGATCTCGAATCCTGGCTCGCGTCGGCCCAAGTTCCTGTCTTGGCCGGTGTTGACACCCGCAGGCTGACAAGACACTTGAGGTCCATCGGGGTCATGCGCGGGGTGATCGGCGCGGGTGACATGCCGACTCCCGTCGCCATCGACGCGCTTGCGGCGTGCCCGTCGATGGAAGGTCTCGATCTCGCCAGCAGAGTGACGACTCGCGAGCGTTACACCTGGGGCGATCCACGCGCAGCCCGGCACATCGTCGCGTACGATTACGGCATCAAGAGGAATATTCTCCGGCTTTTTTCGGAGCATGACTGCAGAGTGACGGTCGTGCCGGCTGATACGTCGGCCGCCGACGCTCTCGGTCTGCGCCCCGATGGTGTCTTTCTGTCGAACGGCCCGGGAGATCCCGACGCGATCGATTATGCGCCCGACGCGGTGCGCGATCTGGCGACGAGCGGGACACCTGTCTTCGGCATCTGCCTCGGCCATCAGCTTCTCGGACTTTCCTTCGGCGGCTCGACAATGAAGCTCCCCTACGGGCACCGCGGGGGAAATCATCCGGTGAAAGAGCTGCGGAGCGGCCGCGTTCTCATCACTTCGCAGAATCACGGCTTCGCCGTGGAAGGCGACGTTGGCGGGGTGTCCGGTGCAAGCGAGCTGGACGTGACTCACGTGAACCTCAACGACGGCACCATCGAGGGGATCAGGCACCGCGACCTTCCTGTGTTCGGAGTGCAGTACCATCCCGAGGCTGCACCCGGCCCCCACGATGCCGTCCCCCATTTCGACGAGTTCCTCGCCAGCATAGAGAGCCACTAAGGCGTGCGAGCGCCTGCCGAGGCCGTCTTAGGGAACGCTTGACACCCTTTCAGTAAAGCCATACTTTCTAACGAGTTACGCTACATCGCCGGCGCGCTATCCCCGAGGCAATCCAATGACAAAAGCGGACCTGGTCGAGCGAGTCACGGCCCAGATCTCCCGGACCGCCGGACCGATGATCTCAAAGAAGGACTGTGCTCGCGTCGTGGATGCATTTCTCGAGGCGATCAAGGAGTCGCTTCAGCACCAGGAGAATATCGAGGTGCGCGGCTTCGGTACTTTCAAGATCAGACGCCGCAAGACAAGAATGGCCCGCAACCCCCGCACCGGCTCGCCAGTCGAAGTATCCGCCCGCCCCGTGCCCGTCTTCAAGCCGTCGAAGGAGCTGAGGGCGCTCGTTGCTGCTGTGGAATTCAACGGCTCACGGGAAAAAGAACTTTCCGAGGCCGATTGATCCGCAGGCGGTGACCCACATGCTGATCACCGTCCGGTTCTTCGCCTCCTACGCTGACAGTCTTGGGCTGGCCCGAACCGAGTTGGCTCTCGACCACGGTTCCCGCGTCAGCGATCTGCTCGCGTCAGTCGCGCAACTGCCCGGCGCTCAGTCACTTCCGCGCAATCCCATCGTCGCGGTCAATCAGGTTTTCGCCGGTCCTGAGACCCGCCTCGGCCCGGGTGACGAAGTGGCCGTGATTCCCCCCGTCGCCGGCGGCTAGATGCGCGCCGCGCTGGTCACGCATCCGCTCGACGCCAGAGCTCTTCTGAACGAAGTCTCGGGCCCGCGACATGGCGCGACAGTTCTTTTTGTGGGGACCGTTCGCTCCGTCAATGACGGCCGCGAGGTAAGCGGGATCGAGTACACCGCCTATGACGCCATGGCCGAGCGGGAGATGTCCAGCATTCTCGCAGAGGCCGAAGCGCGCTTCGATGGTGCGGTCGTTGTGGCCGAGCATCGGACCGGCGTGCTGGACGTTGGCGAAGTGAGCATCGTGATCGCCGCGGCGCACGAGCGACGCGCCTCCGCGCTGGATGCATTGAGCTATGCAATCGAAGAGATCAAGAGCCGGGTCCCGATATGGAAGCGTGAGCTTTACGTGGATGGCACGCGCTCGTGGGTGGATCCGACGAGGATCGAGGCAACTTGACTGAATCATCGATGGATCAGTTCGGCCGCCGGATCGAGTACCTGCGCATCTCGGTCACCGACAAATGCAACTTTCGCTGCCTCTATTGCATGCCGCCGGAAGGTCTGCAGTGGTTGCCGCGCGCTGAGATTCTCGACTACGAGGAGATTGCCGAGATCGCACGTCAGCTCGTGCCCCTCGGAGTGAAACGTCTGCGGATCACCGGCGGCGAGCCGACTATTCGCCCCCGCCTCGAGATCCTCATATCAGAGTTGAAGGCGATCGATGGAATCGAGGACCTGTCACTTTCCACCAACGGCGTACGACTGGCGGAGCTCGCGCCAGCGTACAGAGACGCCGGCCTCGATCGCGTCAACATGAGCGCGGACTCACTGCAGCCCGACAGGATTCGCGGGATCTCGCGGCGTGATTTTCAATTCGATCCCGTTGCAGCGGCCGGATCCGCATTGGCCGCGGGCCTGGCTCCGGTCAAGATCAATGTTGTTCTCATGCGCGGAATCAACGACGACGAGATAGAGGACTTCGCCCGCCTCACCGTGGACCATCCGCTTCACGTCAGGTTTATCGAGCTCATGCCGGTTGGCGGGATGCGCGAGCTTACCTGGGAGCACGTCGTCCCGTCTGACGAAGTCCTCGACCGTGTCGGTCGCCTCGGCAAACTCTCGGCCGTCGCGGGACCAGCGCGCGGCAACGGACCAGCGGTCTACTACCGGCTGGACGGAGCGGCAGGCAGCATCGGAGTGATCACCCCGATGACGCACACCTATTGCGGCTCGTGCAATCGCGTTCGCCTCACGGCAGACGGCAGATTGCGAACGTGCCTGTTCGGCGAGCACTCGGTGAATCTTCGCGATGCTCTGCGAGCGGGCGAGCCGATCGCGCCCCTCTTTCTCTCTGCGCTCGCCGAAAAACCTCTAGAGCATCACCTGCTCACGATGAACACAGGTGGACTGCGCGCGCTCTCCGAGGTTGGCGGCTGAGCTGATAGGTCTGGGTCGCGCCTATGGCTCTGTCTCTCCGGTGCGAATAACTTTCCCATTCAACTTCACGCGATAGCAGGAACAATGGTCAACAAGATTACGGTTGTCGGCGCGGGCAATGTCGGCGCTACGACCGCGCAGCGTTTGGCGGAGAAGGAGCTGGCTCGCCGCGTCATCCTCGTAGACATCCAGGAAGGAATTCCACAGGGAAAAGGGTTGGACCAGTGGGAGTCGGCGCCGATCGCGGGTTTCGACACTCGGATATCGGGGACGAATACCTACGAGGAGACGGCGGGCTCGGAGATCGTCATCGTCACTGCCGGCATTGCGCGCAAGCCGGGCATGTCGCGGGACGATCTTCTGAACACCAACGCCGGAATCGTCAAGCAGGTCTCTGAAAGCATTCGCGACAGCTCTCCCGAAGCGATAATCATCATGGTGTCGAACCCGCTCGACGTCATGTCGTATGTAGCGAAGCAGGTCACCGGGTTTCCGCGCGAGCGGGTGCTCGGAATGGCGGGAGTGCTCGACACCGCCCGATATCGCTCCTTCATCGCGGAGGCGCTTGACGTTTCAGTGCGCGACATCCAGGCGATGGTGCTCGGCGGTCACGGCGACACGATGGTCCCGCTCATCTCTTACACGAGTGTCAGCGGCATCCCTGTGACGCAGCTCATGACGGCTGACAAGCTGCAGGCGATCGTCGATCGAACACGGAACGGCGGCGCCGAGATCGTGAAATATCTCAAGACCGGGTCGGCGTACTACGCTCCTTCGGCGGCCGCCGTTCAGATGTGCGAAGCGATCGTCAACGACCAGAAACGAATTCTGCCTTGTGCGGCGTGGCTCGAGGGCGAGTACGGGATGAAGGGACTCTTCCTCGGCGTTCCATGCAAGCTCGGGCGAGGCGGGCTCGAGCGCATATTCGAGGTGGAGCTGACGCAGTCCGAGCGTGAGGCCCTGGAGAAGAGCGCCGAGGCGGTACGGGAGCCGATGGCCGCCGTCAAGCTATAGCGCGAGGATGAATCGGGTTCTCCGCTTCTACCGTTCGACCATCGGGAAGAAAGTTGTAATGGCGGTGTCCGGAGTGATCGGGATCGCCTTTCTCATCGTTCACGCACTTGGCAATCTTCTCGCGTTTCGCGGGCCCGAAGCGCTCAACGCATACTCGCAGTTTCTGAAAAGCACGGGCGAGCTGCTATGGGTGGTTCGCGTAGTGCTCATCGTATCGGTGGTGCTTCACGTCATCGCCGCGTATCAGCTGACGATGCAGAACCGCGCCGCACGGCCGGTTGCCTATGGGCGGCGCGAGCCACAGGTCTCGACTTTCGCGTCGCGCACGATGCGGTGGGGAGGCGTGCTGCTGCTCCTGTTCATTGTCGTTCACATACTCCACTTCACGACCGGAATCATCCGGCCGACCGGATTGTTCAGCGCCGGCGATGTCTACGGCAACATTGTCGGCAGCTTCCGTATCTGGTGGGTGGTGCTGTTCTACGTGATTGCGATGTTCGCCCTTGGAGCTCATCTCTATCATGGAGCGTGGAGCTCGGTCCGTACGATGGGCGTGGCGCAACCGTCGGACAACCCGTTGCATCGACGGGTCGCGCTCATCATCGCATTGTTCCTGTGGTTGGGCTTCACCGCGGTCCCCATTGGCGTCCTTCTGGGTCTGATATCGTGACCGTACAGCTGAATTCACGAATCCCGACCGGCCCGCTCGAGAGGAAGTGGGACAAACACCGCTTCGAGATGAAGCTCGTGAGCCCCGCGAACAAGCGGAAGTACGATGTCATCGTCGTCGGCTCCGGTCTCGCGGGGGGGGCCGCTGCGGCAACACTCGGCGAGCTCGGCTACAACGTGAAGTGCTTCTGCTTCCAGGATTCCCCACGACGCGCGCACAGCATCGCGGCGCAGGGAGGTATCAACGCCGCCAAGAATTATCAGAATGACGGCGACAGCGTCTACCGCCTCTTCTACGATACGCTAAAGGGCGGTGACTTCCGCGCCCGCGAAGCGAACGTATACAGGCTGGCGCAGGTCAGCGTAAACATTATCGACCAGTGTGTTGCGCAGGGCGTTCCCTTCGCGCGGGAGTACGGCGGCCTGCTTGCCAACCGCTCTTTTGGCGGCGCGCAGGTGTCGCGGACATTCTATGCTCGCGGCCAGA
>JAHFCS010000105.1:2853-7146 GCA_023249395.1 Gemmatimonadota bacterium | reverse complement strand
CCAGGTGCTTGACCGCACGCCACTCCTTCCTCCCTCGCTGGTTCGCGGAATACCGCGCGACTCGATGCTCGCCGTGACGGCGGCGGCGCCCCACTCGGGAATCTTCTTTCGTTCGGCCTCGGGATCATTCCCGTCGGCCCTAACCGTCGTCGATTCGCTGGACGAGAGGTTCGGGCGAATAAAGCTCGGCCTCTCGCTCCGGCCAGATATCGCACCGCGGCTTGTTGTCGGCGGGCTGCCGCGATCGCGCTTGCCGATGCTGGCCGGAGTATTCGCTCTCACAGTCGGGCTGGTGGTCGCGGCCCTCCTCCAGCTGCGCCGCCAGCAGCAGCTCGCTCAGCTTCGCGTGGATTTCGTTTCCGGCGTCTCTCACGAGCTGCGCACGCCACTGACCCAGATTCGGCTTTTCGCCGAGTTGCTGCGGAACGGTCAGCTCCGGTCGGAGCAGGAGCGTGAACGCTCGATTGGAATCATCGACGAGGAGGCGCAGCGCCTCACCTACCTCGTCGAGAACGTACTCGCTTTTTCGCGCTCCGAGCACGGACGTGGTGCGGTGACCGCCGAGCCGGTTGCAATCGACCGGGAGATCGAGGCGGCGGTCGACGCCTTCGTGCCTCTGGCCCGTGCACGCAGGGCGAAGATCAGGTCCAACATCGAGCGCGGGCTGGTCGCCCGTGTGGATCCTCGCGCGCTGAGGCAGATCGTTCTGAATCTCCTCGACAACGCGGTGAAGTATGGACCGCTGGGGCAGACGGTCCACGTTTCCCTCACCGGCACCGAGCTAACCATCGTCTTCGCGGTGGAGGACAAGGGCCCCGGAGTTCCGCGCGGAGAGCGTGAGCATATATGGGATCCCTACTATCGGCTCACTCGACAATCGGATGCCTCCGTCGGCGGCAGTGGCATCGGTCTCTCGATCGTTCGCGAGCTGGTGCTGCTGCACGGCGGCCGGATCTGGGTCGAGGACGCCCCCGGCGGCGGGGCACGCTTCGCCGTCGAATTTCCGCGTCACGACGGTCCGCGCGCGACACCGGCCGCAATCCCATAGCGCCGCGCCGCGGCAGGCGGAGCAGGAGGACCGGCGGCATGACCAAGGTACTCGTCATCGAAGACAATGCGAATCTCGCCTTCGGCTTGACTCGAAGCCTCGAGTCGGAAGGCTATGAAGTCGAGGCGGCTGAGGACGGCAAGCGCGGGCTCGAGCTTGCGCGCAGCTGCGGCGCCGATCTCGTTGTTCTGGACCTGATGCTGCCCGGCATCGACGGGTATTCGCTGCTGCGCGAGCTGCGCGAGCAGGGGAGCGACGTTCCAGTGCTGATCCTCACCGCCCGCGCTGAGGAGTCCGACAAGGTTGTCGGATTCCGCCTTGGTGCCGACGACTACGTCACCAAACCATTCGGACTTTCGGAATTGCTGGCGAGAGTCGAGGCAATTCTAAGGCGTGCCCGCGGTGGTGACCGGCGTGATGACGACAAGAACCCGGTCGAGCGCTTCGACGCTGTCGCGATCAACGTCTCCTCACGTTCCGTCACCAAAGGCGAAACCGGCGTGGCGCTGACGCCGAAGGAGTTCGATCTGCTCCTTGCACTGGTGCGACGCAGAGGCGCCGTCGCATCGCGCATCGAGCTTCTAAAGGAGGTCTGGGGTCACCAGGCAGAAGTCATGACCCGGACCGTTGACATTCACATCGCCGAGCTGCGGCGGAAGCTCGAGGACGATCCCGCAAATCCCCGCCATATTCTCACCGTTTGGAAGGCGGGTTACCGGCTGCAGGCCTAGGCGCGGGCGGCGCCGGCGGCGGGGGCTTTTGCCTCGGTCCCTCGGGCTTCACCACGAGCGTCTGGCCGATCTTCACCTTGTCGCCCTGCAGATTGTTCCAGGTCCGGATCTGATCGGGAGTCGCGTCGAAGCGTGTCGCGATAAGGGACAGCGCATCGCCTCGCTTCACCACGTAATAGATCGGCTGGTTGATCAAGGCTGCCACGTCGGCCCTCAGCTTTTTCTCGCGCCGGGCAGCCTCTCGCAAGGCCTCCAGCCTCCGTGTCACGTACAAGACGAGCTCCCTGAGCGGGCGCTCCTCGCCCCGATTGGCGGCGATCGTCGCCGACGGTATTCCGGGATAAGAGATCCTGACCCCTTCCGCCGTCATCCAGTACATGTGTTGCGGCGCGAGCCTCAGCAGCGTGTCGTTCGGAAACTCGTAATGGATGATGGTCTGGGGCGCGTCCTCATTCTCGAGCTTGTCTGTGGGCGCAATCCCGATGTAGATCACGCGGTCGTTCGTCGCGACGAGCAGACCATTGGCCGCCCGGTAGTAATCAGTCGGCCGGCGCTCGAACGCTTTCGCCCACCGCTCGACGTGCTCGCCGTAATGGAGCATCCCGCCGCTGAGCTCGCGGGATGCGGCCGCATAAGCGCTGCGGGCGTCTACGTGGCGCATGAACAGTGTATAGCCGACCACAGCCATGCCGATGATCGCCACGAAGAGGCCGATGAGCAGTCGCTTCAGAAAGCGAAACGAGCGATACAGTCCTTCTGATTCCTTCATGGGACTCTGATTGTCGGGTAGGCCGCTTCACACGTTCGCGCAATTGTCGCAGGAAAAATAAGGCTATCCCGGGCCGTCCGAGGGCAATCTCCATACCCTTGACTGGCATGTGGGGTGCATAGATTAGACCTATGTCCGCCCCCGCCGACCAGCACATCCAAGCGAATGGACCCGATGTCGTCAGCGCGATCGACCGGCGGCACTCCCAGGGAAACGTCTACACCAACGTCCGGCGCCGGAGCGTCGAGCGGCCGCGCAGCCGCTGGTGGACCATCTTCAAGGCGACGCTGCATGGCGTTGCCGCAAGTCTGCTCCTCGCGGCGGGAACGATCTGGACGCTGAACCAGCAGCATCCGAAGTACGTCAAGCCGGGCGAGCTCCTCAAGCTGCCGGCGATGGTCGTCAACGCCACCCCGTCCCTCGGCGAGCAGGCGTTCCGCGTCTCCCAGGTGCTTCGCAAGTACACGAGGGATACGACACGCGCAAATACGATCGCCGAAGCACTTGTACGCGAGGGAACGAAGAAGAATCTCGATCCTGCCCTCCTGATTGGCGTCCTTCTCACCGAGAATGCCAAGCTCGACCCGAAAGCGCGCAGCAACGTCAGCGCACGAGGGCTGATGCAGGTGATGCCCTTCCACGCCGGTAAGTGGAAGGACTGTCCGTCGAGGGACCTCGCGGACATCGCCTCCAACATCTGTTACGGGACGAGCATTCTCGCGCAGTACGTCAAAGGAGCCCCGACCATCGAGAAGGCGCTCCTTCACTACAATGGCTGTGTGCGCGGCACGAACACCCCCAACTGCCAAACCTACTCGGGGAAGGTCCTGAAATTCGCCGACCAGGCCGCATCACAAATGTTGAGCATTCCCTTCATGGGCGGCACTGACTGAGTCACGGCCCGAGGCCCGAACAAGCGTTTTTTCGGGCCTTTTTCACTTGTCCCAGTTCGGTAACAGGGTTAACGTTATACGTTGACTGTCAATGCCATTGACGGGATACGCGTATCCGACTGGATCGGCCACGACCTCGAGCGGCTCCGGAAACTGAGGGGATTGCGAAGGGAAGACGTCGCTGCCCAGCTGACGGTACCAGTGTCCGCGTCCACGATTCGCAACATCGAGCATGACGAGCACTACAACGTCTCGCTCGATTTACTCCGTCAGATCGCCGCCGTTCTTGGTGCCGAGCTACGGGTTTCGCTTGACGTCCGCGAGGACGAGGTCACGCGCGAGGGCGAGGGTCCGGCTGAAGAGGTCGCTCCCGGTCGTCGCATGGTAGATAACGAGTACTTCATCCGGTACATCCGGGAGCATTACCCGGAGTGTCCGCTGACGAACTCGCAGATTGGCAGGCGGATGTGGAGCTTCGCGGAATCACGCGGAGCCGAGCTTGTGAGAGAGCGGAAGCAATTGAAGCGAGTGGAGGCGACCGGCGGCCCTGCCGGGCATCGGTCTCCCACCACGGCAGCTGAATATCAGGTCTGGGAAAAGGATTTCGTCGCGTTGCAGCGCTTTGCCGATCGCCTTGGTAGAGCGTTCTCCGACGGCAAGGGCGGCTTCCTCGTCCCTGCCGCTTGAAATCCCTTCCATCAACTCTTTCCGGGATTAGCCAATTGGAAACAGTCAAGGAAAGAAGACAGGTCGAGCAGCTCTATCGGCCTCGCTGGAGAGGCTATCTGGTCACCGCGGCACACGCGGCTACCCTGATGCTTCTCCTTGTCGCTGGCACGGTCTGGACGATGA
>JAHFCS010000105.1:0-2843 GCA_023249395.1 Gemmatimonadota bacterium | reverse complement strand
CAGCACCCTGTCTTCACGGCTCCCGCACAGCTGCTCAAGCTGCCCGGCGCGGTCATCAATGCCCAGACGCCGAGCCAGGAGACCTTCCGGATCGGACAGGTCCTTCGCCGCTACACGAAGAATGGCGAGATGGCCGACCGCATCGCCGACGCGGTGGTAACCGAAGGGCGCAAGCGCAAGATCGACCCGGCCCTCCTCGTGGGAGTGATGCTCGTCGAGGACGCGAAGCTCGATCCGCGAGCGAAGAGCAACGTTGGAGCCCGCGGGCTGATGCAGGTGATGCCCTTCCACGGTGGCAAGTGGGGCTGCGGCTCGTCGGATCTTTTCAACATCGAGTCGAACATTTGCCACGGCGTGAGCGTCCTTGCGCAAACGATCAGGCAGGCACCGAATCTGAACCGTGCGCTCCTCGCCTACAACGGGTGCGTGCGAGGCAGGAATACGAAGAACTGCCACCGCTACTCGAGCAAGGTGATGCTGGCGAAGGCTCAGACAGAGGCCCAGATGATGGCGGTCAGCGATACGCCGTAGCGACGTGAAATCCCGCTCGCCGGGTCTGGTGCTCGGGTTTGCACTGCTCGGCATCTCCTTCGCGGGACCCCTTGTAAGACTTTCAACGGCCGATCCGCTTGCGATCGCCGTGTGGCGGCTCGGGTTCTCTCTCATCGTCGTGGCCGGCTTTCTTGCCGGCAGCGGAGAATGGCGACAGTGGCGGGCTCTCTCAGGTCGCGATGCGGCATTCGCGGCCGCGGCCGGCGTCGCCCTCGCACTCCACTTCTGGGCCTGGAATGCCTCGATACACCTGACGACGATCGCGGCTTCCGTGACGCTCGTGAATCTTCAGCCGGCCGTCATCGTCGCGATCTCGGCCGTATTTCTCCGCGAGAGCCCAACACGAAACCAGCTCATCGGCATCGTCGTCGCGATCGTCGGAGCAATTGTCATCGCCCTCCCCGACCTGCTATCGAGCGGTGCGGGAGCCTCCGGTCACGCTACACTTGGGAACCTTCTCGCCACATCGGCGGCGGTGACGGCCGCGGTCTATTACACGGTCGGCCGGCATCTTCGCGCATCGTATGGAGTATGGGCGTACGTCGGGCTCGCATACTCAGCGTGCTTTCTGACGCTGCTCGTCTTCGCGGCGGTTTCGGGTGTTCCCCTCACGCCACAGCCGCCTCGCGAGATCGGAATATTCATCGCATTGGCACTTGGTCCGATGCTCCTTGGCCACACGGGAATGAACTGGGCGCTCAAGTTTCTTCCCGCGTACGTCGTCAATCTCACGGTTCTCGGAGAGCCCATCGGGGCGACACTGCTCGGCGCAATACTGCCAGGGATTCACCAGATTCCGTCGGCAATCACGCTTGTTGGTGGAGCGATCGTCCTCGCCGGTGTTTGGATCGTTGTGCGGGGAACTGTCGTCAGAGCGAGGAGGGCGCCTTCGCGCAGGCTGTAGCGCCCCAAGCGGCCTGGTTACGGAGGAGCGGACTCCTACGCGGCGCGATACCTTTACAAAGCAAAACGTCCTCTGCAGAAACCCCAGGCATAAGCGATGCACACTCGATCGACCCTTGTCTTCCTCTTCGGCCTGGCGACTTTCTCCGCGACTTTGCCCGCACAGGGCCATATAACAACCCCGCTCCAGGAATTCGGCCACAACATCGGCGACGATTATCTCCTCGCCAACTACTCCCAGCTCACGAAGTACTGGCAGAAGCTGGATCGCGAGTCCGACCGAATGAAGGTCGTGAGAATCGGAACGAGCGCCGAAGGCCGGCCGATGTGGATGGCGATCATCACGTCGCCGGAGAACCATGCGAGACTTGGGCATTACCAGGAGACCGCCGCGCGTCTTGCCCATGCCGAAGGGCTCAGCGACGCCCAGGCGCACGCGCTGGCGAAGGAAGGAAAGGCTGTTGTCTGGATTGACGGCGGACTCCACGCCAGCGAAGTGCTCGGTGCCCAGCAGCTTGTTGAGTGGGTCTTCGAGATGGTGAGCCGGAACGATCCCGAGACGCAGCGGTTTCTGCGCGATGTGATTCTCCTCGCGGTGCCCGCGAACCCGGATGGGATGGACATCGTTTCCAACTGGTACATGCGCGAGCCTGTCGCGACAAAGCGTTCGACGAGCAGTCTCCCGGTGCTGTATCACAAGTACATCGGGCACGACAACAACCGCGACTCGTACATGGCATCACAGCCGGAGACGCAGGCGATGGACAGCATCATGTTCAGGGCCTGGTATCCGCAGATCATGTACAACCACCATCAGACAGGGCCCGCGGGGACGGTTATTTTTGCGCCCCCCTTCCGTGATCCCTTCAACTACAATCTCGATCCTCTGGTTCCAGTCGGCATCGACCTGGTCGGCGCAGCAATTCACAGCCGCTTCGTCGCCGAGGGGAAGCCAGGGTCAACGATGCGCGGCGGATCGAACTACTCGACGTGGTGGAACGGCGGACTTCGAACGACAGTCTATTTCCACAACATGATCGGGCTTCTCACCGAGGCGATCGGAAATCCCACTCCGATGGAAGTTGCGTTCGTTCCCGATCGTCTTCTGCCGAGTGGAAACCTGCCATTTCCAATCCTCCCGCAGACCTGGCATTTCGCCCAGTCGATGGCCTACGAGCTGTCCGCCAATCGCGCGGTGATGGATATCGCTTCGAAGTACCGCGAGGATTTTCTGTTCAACATCTACAGGATGGGCCGGAACTCGATCGAGCGCGGCAGCAGGGACAGCTGGACGCTGACGCCGAAGCGAGTGAATGCGGTCAAGGATGCTCTTGCCAAAGACAAGGCGGCGAAGGGCGATACCACTCCGGCCCGGTACGTCGCCGTGC
>JAHFCS010000104.1:2857-7161 GCA_023249395.1 Gemmatimonadota bacterium | reverse complement strand
GAAGAAGCCGGCGACGTAACTCCCGTTCAAGGAGAAAAACGCCCGGATGAAAGTCCGGGCGTTTTTTTGGCGTCGATTCACTCGACGCGCTGGCTGCTGGCTGCGTTCTGCTATTTGCCTATTGCCTTTGCCCCACCCAACTCTCTCACGTTGGCCGCAAGCGTCTGCACGCGAACCTTATCGCTCGCTCCCTGAGCGTCGCGATCGAGCTGTGCGGCAAGCTGCTTCAGGGCAGTGCGCCGGGCTGCACCCCTCAGTTTTTCAGCTCGGCCGAGCTCTCGGGCGACGACCGCAGATCGAGCGCTCGAGATTCCCTTGTCCCGCACGAGCTGGTCGAGATACGCTCGCGCCACGACGAAGCTCGCCGGCCAGACCGCTTTCGGCTGATTCTGTGGATTGAACAGGTCCAGGTGCACGAGCTTCGCGGCGTCGATCTCGTTCTGCGACAAATAATCGCTCGGCTTCAGGTCGAGTACGTCGAGCCCCCGTCCCATCTCCGATCCGTAGATGTGACCGTTGTACCAGTACGTTGACCATTGGCCACTGACGAAAAGCGTGGTCGGGTCGTCGGGTCCACGATCGAAGAACGCGATCTCCACCGGCCGTGAAGGGTCGGTGAAGTCGAACACCGAGACTCCGCCCTGATACCAGGCCTGGACCATGATGTCGCGGCCGGGAACCGGAATGATCGAGCCGTTGTGCGCAACGCAGTTCTCCGTATCGGTCTGCACGACCGGCAGCTTGTAGTAGCCCGCGGGACTCAGCTTCCTGCCGCTGAGAGTGAAGATAGCGTCGGCGCCCCATTTCGGGTCGTCGGTCGCACGGCATTTGGGCAGGCCGCCGCCACCCCATTCATCCGTGAAGAGCACCTTCCCGCCGTCGTTGCTGAAAGTCGCCGAATGCCAGAAGCTGAAGTTCGGATCGCTGACCTCGGCGATTCGCCTCGGATTCGCCGGATCGCTGATGTCGAGAAGAATTCCGTTGCCGGCGCACGCTCCCGCGGCAAGGCTCAGCGCCGGGTAGACAGTGATATCGTGGCACCGGTTCGTCTCGGAATGGTGATGCTCCTTGTCCAGACTGTCACCTTTTGCGAGACCGGCAATGGCGCCGGCCGAGTCCGCGAAGAGTCGCGGTGAGCTGACGATCCTTGCGTCCTGAGGTCGGGCAAGCGGAACGCGAATGACATCGATGCGGAAGAGCGCGGTGTTCGGATCCTCCTCAGGCGGCCGTCCCGAGCAACCGGCGAGCTCGGCGTCGGGCCTGACGACACTCGTACCGGACACGTAGATGTAGACGTTCGCGGGATCCTTCGGGTCCGTCACCAGCGTGTGAGTGTGTGAGCCGCGGCAGGTTTGAACAACGGCAACCTGCTTCGGGTGGTCCATGTCGCTGATATCGAAGATTCGTACACCGCGGAGTCGGTCGGCGCTGACAGTGTCCGGCACCCCCTGCGTTCCGCAGTCGATGCGATTGCGCGTCTCCTGCGACGACACGAACAGCAGATTGCGGTAGACAGAAACGTCCCCCTGGCCGCTCGGGCAAACGAATTTCGAGCGAAGGGTGGGACTGGCGGCGTTCGAGATGTCCCAGATCTGAAAGCCGTAGTAACCGCCCTGGAAGAGGTAATTCCCCATGAAGGCCATGTCGGAATTCCAATAGTTGATGTCGCCCATGGAATCCGCACGGAACCAGCCATCGGACTTGGCGCGATGAGCGATGAGCTCGAGATTCCGGGCAGCTTCTCCTGCGTCGTTCCAGCCTGGGCGGAGTCCGATGCGCGGGTCGGCCTGTGCGCCCGCCGCGTTCATCGCGGCCGTCCCGACTAGCAATGCCAACTGGAGAATGAGGAATCGGATCGAGACTCGTGTCGCTGTCATTATTTCTCTCAGTGAGTGTTGGGTAATGATGGCGCAGCCAGCATCGTACGCATGCGCATGATCTCGGCGTCCTGGTCGGACTCGATCTCCGATGCGAAGCGAAACATCTCCGAGTCCTGCCCGGCGCCGGTGGTGCCGAAGAGCTGGGAAACCATCGTGAGCGCGCCTTCATGGTGCTGGATCATGAAGCGGAGAAAGAGCTGATTAAACGCCGGGCCGCGTGCCGCCGACAGCTGGGCGAGCTGGTCTGCGGTCAGCATCCCCGGCATCAGCATTTCCATCGTGCCGGCGGAGTCGTGGCGCTCGTGCATGGCATCCATGTCCTGAAGCGGCTGGTGGTGGCTCCCGAGCCAGCGTCGCATCGCAACGATCTCGTCCTGCTGTGAAACCTCGATGCGTTTCGCAAAGAGGAGGAGGTCATCACGGGTCGTGTGAGTCGGGACGAGGGCGGCCATCACCAGCGCCTGGGCGTGGTGGGTGATCATCCCTTGGATGAAGTGGACATCCGCCGGGGTGACGTGCGGACGCGCTTTATCGGCCTGGGCCGGTGATATGGTCGGGATGACTAGCAGCGCCAGGAGACCGAAAGTGGTTTTCATTCACACAGAGTATACAAAGAAACTGCGGACTGCGGACTAACTGCGGACTGCGGACTAACTACCAACTTGACATTAGATGTTATAACACCTATATTCCATTTCATGACTCAGGACCTCAAGCAGGAGATTCACCAGAAGAAGCCCTTCAAGAGCCTCTACCAGGAGGCGCAGCTCAATATCGTTCGCACCTCCAACATGCTTGGCGACTCGTTCGAGCAGATGCTCAAGCCTTACGGGATCACCGGCACGCAGTACAACGTGCTGCGCATCCTGAGGGGCGCCGGGCCGGAGGGACTTTGCAGGAACGAGGTCCGGGCGCGCCTGCTAAACCGGATGCCCGACGCCACGCGACTGCTCGATCGCATGGAAGAGGGTGGCCTCGTGACTCGCGCCCGAAGCGGCGAAGACCGCCGCCTGGTGACGACGCGGATTACGAAAAAGGGCATGCACCTGGTGGACAGCCTCGACCAGGTCGTCGACAAGAAGCACCGCCAACAGCTCGGCCATCTCAACGAGCAGCAGCTGAGGACGCTGATCAAGCTCCTCACGCAGATCCGCAACCCCGACTAACAGTTACCCGGTACCGGGTACCCGGTACCGCGACTATCGGACACAATATGGAACTGGGCATCTACACTTTCGCCGAGACCACGCCGGACGCGACAGGTCATACGATCAGTCCGGCGGAGCGGCTTCGCGATCTCCTCGAGGAGATCGAGCTCGCCGACCAGCTCGGCCTCGACGTCTTCGGCGTGGGCGAGCACCATCGTCCCGACTTTGCGGTCTCGACGCCCGCCGTCGTGCTCGGCGCCGCAGCCGTGCGGACGAAGAGAATCCGCCTCACTAGCGCGGTCTCCGTATTGAGCTCGGACGATCCGGTCCGCGTCTTTCAGGATTTTGCGACCGTCGATCTCCTCTCCGGCGGGCGTGCGGAGATCATGGCGGGACGCGGCTCGTTCATAGAGTCGTACCCGCTGTTCGGCTATGCGCTCGACGACTACGACGAGCTCTTTTCGGAAAAGCTCGAGATGCTGCTCCGAATACGGGAGAGCGAGCGGGTGACGTGGAATGGAAAGCACACACAGTCGCTCGACAATCTCGGGGTGTATCCGCGTCCGGTTCAGAATCCGCTTCCTGTATGGATCGCGGTTGGTGGAACGCCGGAGTCAGTGATTCGCGCGGGCACGCTCGGTCTTCCGCTCGCGCTGGCGATCATTGGTGGCGAGCCGGCTCGATTCGTTCCGATGGTTGATCTCTACCGCGAGGCCGGGCGCCGCGCGGGACACGATCCCGCGAAGCTCCAGGTGGGGATAAACTCACACGGCTACATCGCCGACAAGTCGCAGCAGGCGGCGGATGAGGCATTCCCCGCCTATCAGGTGGTAATGTCGAAAATCGGCCGCGAGCGCGGATGGCCGCCGCTCACGAGGGGCCGCTTCGAAGCCGACCGTTCTCGCCGGGGGGCGATACTCGTCGGCAGTCCCGATGAAGTGATCGAGAAGATCCTGCTCGAGCACGAGCTGTTCGGAATGACGCGGTTCCTGATTCAGTTCAGCGTCGGCACGATGCCGCACGCGAAGATCATGCACTCGATCGAGCTGTACGGCACGAAGGTCGCGCCAGTGGTCAGGCGCGAGACCGCATCAGACGAGATCGAGACTGCGGGAGTAGCCGGCGCGTCGAGTTGATGGCACCAGCTTGGCTCGCCAGCGCCAGCGCGCGAAGCCCTACGCGTCCGCTGGCAGTCAGGTCGGAGGGGGAAGCTTGCCTGCCGCCGTCGCTACTGCCTTGCATGCTGTGATCAGATCAGCGAGCAAACGATCATCGA
>JAHFCS010000104.1:0-2757 GCA_023249395.1 Gemmatimonadota bacterium | reverse complement strand
CAGCGCCAGCGCGCGAAGCCCTACGCGTCCGCTGGCAGTCAGGTCGGAGGGGGAAGCTTGCCTGCCGCCGTCGCTACTGCCTTGCATGCTGTGATCAGATCAGCGAGCAAACGATCATCGACGTCGAGGTCCCCTTCGTACTCGCCCCGGTTCTTGATCTGATGGGACTTGTCGAGCACACGCCAGATGTCAGGGCCGAGACCAAGGGTGTGGGGCAGGGCTTGAAAAACTACATACCGCTTCTGCGGCCGGTAGCCCGAGCGGCGTAGCGCGGCGAGGCAGTACGCATGGGCCGCGTTGTACGCGAGATCGAAGCGGCCCTCGAGGGAGTTGTCCGTATTCTCCGCGTCAGCGAGCCGAACTTTGGCCGAATGGAGGAGGCCGGCTTACTCGGCTGCGTCTGGCGCTTCTTTGTGAAGAGAGCCGCCGGTACGCCGACACTGGCGCAGCAGTAGACGCCCAGTTAGCGGACGCCTTCCCTGAAATCAATGGGTTGTTCGTGGTGATCGACACGGCCATCGCCAGGGATGCGGACAAAGTATCCGCCGACTTTGACGCAGACCGCGGCTTCCCGGTGCGCATCGCCATCGACTATAGCTTCAGCACGGCGGACGAAGAGCTCGGCTTCGTCATTCGTGACTTCAGGACGCGATAGTCCCGGCTGCCTTGAGCGAGCGCTCCAGCAGGCGAGTGTCTCCGAAGCGTTCCGCATACTCGGCGAACGCGCTGGTAGGTCCGCGCCATCTGAGCTCATCCACGGCGCGGAAGAGATTCGCGTCGGTCCTCAGCGTCGCCAGATCCTTGAATAGAAGCGCCAGCGGCCGCGCATCCCCCAGTACTGAAGGAGGAAACTTCTCGATCGGGCCATAGCGATTCAGAAGCGCCGCAGCCGTGGCTTTGCCGATCCTCGGAATTCCGGGATATCCGTCCGCTGCGTCACCCACGAGAGCGAGAAAGTCGGGAATCAGGTACGGATCGACACCGAATTTTTCGCGAACTCCCTGCTCGTTGCGAATCTTTTCGCCTTTGCGGTCGACCTGCACCACTCTGTCACCGCGAACGCACTGCGCCAGATCCTTGTCGGGTGACCAGATCGAGATCTTTTCGACTCTCGGATCTCTCGCGGCGATATGGGCGGCTGAGGCGAGCGCATCGTCAGCCTCCAGCTCGACCATGGGCCATACGGCCACTCCCATTGCCGCGAGTGCTTCCTCGAGGGGGTGGAACTGTGCGAGAAGCGCTGGCTCGACTCCTTCGCCGGTCTTGTAGTCGGCCCATAGGTCGTTGCGGAAGGACTCGATGACATGATCGGTTGCAACCCCGAGGTGAGTCGCGCCCTGCTCGATCATTTGCAACACCGTATTGAGCACGCCAATTGCGGCGCCGAACGGGCTGTCTTCGCCCTTGTTGAAGCGGCGAAGACCGTAGAAATGCCGGAACAGCTCGTAGGTGCCGTCAATGAGATGAACGATCATCCGGTAGTATACGCCGTGCCGGCGGGTGACCGGCACCGGGATCAATCATTTCTACCTATCGCTTCGTTGCCCCTGCCGTACCCAGAATTCCGTTGAGATCCGCCCGCCAAACGGCACTCCCGTGGAAACGGTATCCGGGATAGGCGACGAGCTTGCCGTCAGGCGAGACGACGTACGACCACTTCTCCTGCGGATCATCGCGCGTCAGAATGACCGGTGCATCTCCTTGCCGCGTCGGGACCAACAATATGTGCGACTGCCCGGCCACGCCGTATCCCGCGACGACCGCGATTCCGCTGTCGTCAGGCAACCACCTGGCATCGAACCAGTATTGCGCACCGGTCTCGATCCGTCGCGGCGTGGCGCGCTGGCCCGGCGGCGGCACGTCGATCACCAACATCGCCGCGTCGGCGGAGGTTGTTGCCCCTGGTGTTCCGCTGGCCGCTCCTTGGACGCCCGAGACAATTGAACGTCCGGCGTACGACCACGCGATCTCCACCGGACCCTTCTTGTTTCCCGCCGCGACGGCGGCGATCACCCGCGGTGCCGTGGCCGTTCCCTCGGCAACCATCAGCAGACTCGAATCTCTCCACGCCTCCCACCACGCCACGCGGTTTCCGTGCACGGCGAACGTGGTCTTTCCGAGCATGTTCGCCGGAAAGGAGCGAATGACGCGGGGCGAACCCGCGCCCTTCGTCGCCCGGATCTCGACCTGGCTCCCGTGACGCTCCAGGAAGTAGAACTCGCCGCCGCTCGCTGACACGTACATGCCGATGCCGCGCGCCTCGTACTCCGAGAGCACCGTCTCCCGGCGCGTGCTCAGGTCTAGCGACATAAGACGCACGCGGTCGCTCTTGGGGATGGCAACGTTGTACAGCGCCACCTGCCCGTCGGATGTCACGAAGTGTCGAGCTCCCGCTACTCGCGGCAGCGCGATTTCCCGCGAGGGACCGGAGATCGGCGCCACCACGATCGCGTCGCCCGAGTCCACCGGCCGCGCCACGACTACCGCGGAGCCATCACGAGTCCAGCCCAGCGGCGAGTCGTCGGCTTCGCCGGGTGTGATGTCGCGGACCGGGCCGCCCGCGACTGGCACGACACGGATTGCCGTCGTCGTCCTACTCTCCCGGAGAATCAGCCCGCGACCGTCAGACGTGAAGTGCGCCCAAACCATGCCCAGCGGCAACGGCACGCGTGCCAGTGCACGTCCGGCGCTATCCAGCACCGCCATGATTGGTCGTCGTCCCGCCGAGGCCTCGAACGTCAGCGCATTCCCCCTCGG
>JAHFCS010000103.1 GCA_023249395.1 Gemmatimonadota bacterium | reverse complement strand
CCTCGACGCGATGAGCATCACCGCCGTTTTTTCCGGCGACGAGGAGGACGCCGGCCACCCTCTCGAGCTGGCGCGCGCCACTTTGATCGACGCGGCAAAGCGGTCCCGGTTCGCGATTGGGTTCGAGGATGGCTCCGGCTATCCACGCACCGCTGTCATCTCGCGTCGGGGAGCGAGCGCGTGGACCGTGAGGTCCACCGGGTTACCCGCTCACTCCTCGCAGATCTTCCGTGCGGACGTCGGCGCCGGCGCCATCTTCGAGAGTGCCCGCGTGCTCCAGGAATTCCGCGAACAGCTGAGCGCGCAGCAGTACCTCACCTTCAATCCCGGCTACGTCCTTGGCGGGACCGACGTTCGAGCCGACACCACTCAGCCCGGCGGGAGCGCCTACGGCAAGTCCAATGTCGTAGCCAAGGAGATGCAGGTGACTGGCGATGTTCGCGCTATTTCACCGGAGCAGCTAACGAGGGTGAAGACGACGATGCGCGCAATCGTGACGCGGTCACTTCCCCACACGACCTCCGAGATCACGTTCAGCGACGGATATCCCCCACTTGCGCCGACTGACGGCAACCAGAGTCTTCTCGCCGCCTACGACGAGGTGAGCCGCGAGCTCGGCTACGGCTCAGTGATCGCAGTCGATCCGATGCGCGCCGGAGCTGCTGACGTCTCGTTCACTGCGCCGTACGTCTCGGCCGCAGTTGATGGGCTTGGATTGGCGGGGTGGGATGATCACACCGACAAGGAGACCGCGAATCTCAATATGTTCGGTCCACTGACAGCGAGAGCAGCAGTGTTTCTATATCGGCTCAGCAAGGGCGCGGGCGGCTGACATCTAGGCGCCTTCAGTGGTTCCGGATCCAAACTCGGCCGGATCCTGCCGGTAGTATCCCTTCAATTCCGCATAGAGCGAAGGGTAACCCGCGCGCAGCTCGACCGGTCTCTCGAAGAAGAACTCGGTCACCACTGCAAAAAACTCCGCCGGGTTTGTAGCGCCGTACTTGTCGAGAAAGGAGCTCTCCCCCGTCGCGTCGAGTCTGCGGAGCCGCTGGTACTCAGCGCCAAGCACGCGCGCCCATGACACGTACTGCTGCCTTGTCTCGAGCAGTGGCGTGCCGTCGGTGCTGTCGCCCTCGAAGTCCAGCTGATGCGCGAACTCGTGCAGTACCACATTCTGTCCGTCATCGTAGACGCGGGATCCGTGAAGAGCGGCGTCCCACGCGAGAACGATCGCACCAAGCTGCTGCTGGGTGTGCCCCAGCCTGACCTCCTCGGCGTCTTCCCAGATTCCGCCGCCGATATGCCGCTCGCCGGCTGCTACATAGGTACTGGGATAAACTAGAATCGTCGTCACTCGCGGATAGTAGTCATGCTCGCGATGGAGAAGCAGCACGCACGCCTGGGCGGCAATTGTCACACGAATCTCGTCCGTCAGCTCGAGGCCGCCGGCGCCTTCCCAGTGCTTCTCGGCGAGCAGGACCTGGATGTGCCCCAGCAACTCTGTCCTGTCAGCCGCAGGCAGCCGCGAGAAGAGAGGAACGTTCCTCTCGATCAGCCCTTTCCATTCAGATGGAAATGGTGCGGCGCGCAGGCGGGCACGGCGCCGGCTCTTGAGGAATGAAAGCATCTCTGGAAGCTACAACTCTGCCTGGAGCACCACTGGATGCGTGTCCGGGAAGCCAAGCCGGATCCGCCAGAAATGACGGCGCCCGAGCTGCGACTCCTGCACATAGCGGACATCATTCCAGCATGTGCTTCTACTGAACTCCCTGAGTCTTCATTCCGTCGAGCTTGCGAAGATCTACTTTGCCGACTGCGGCCTTGATCGCATCCATGTCCACGTCGCTCCCCCGCGCTTCGACGACGAACCGGTTTCCGACGAGAGCGCTGAGCTCGCCCGACTTGCTCTGCTTGTCGTATTTCTCGTGGGCCTTGTAGCCGTTGAAGGTCGTGGTCTTCTCGTAGCTGTTATCGCTTTCGCGGTCGTACTCGGTTGCCGCCCAGGCGTAAGCCGCCATGCCGGCCAACCCGGTCAGACTTCCTATGTCGCTGATCTTGATCGTGATCGAGCTGCCCTGGTCTGACGAGTAGTCTCCTTCGGCGTTCGAAACCTGCATGCCCATCGCCGCGGTCTTCTCGCCCGTCGCGTTGGTGCGCTTCATTCCGGGGAGCGATTCGGGCAGCAGATCCTTGAGCTGCTTGAAGTCAACCGTCTCGACTTTCTTCCCCGCGTTGGCGCCGGAGATCGCCGCATTCATCGCGGCCATCGCGTCGCCGATGTTCGCGGTGCCGCTCTTGGCGGCTTCCTCCATCTTCTTGCTCGCCTCGGCCATGTTCTTCGCGGCGTCCTCGGCCGCTTTCTGCTCGGGGCTCTTGCAGCCGGTGGTGAGCGCAAGCGCGAGCGAAAGCACCACCAGTCCTGGTCTCTTGTCCATCGGGTCCTTCCTTCTAGATGTGAGTTCGCGGGAGGAGCGACATTACAGCGGTTGCGGGTCGTTTTCAAGAGACCTGACTTTATGTCTGCAGCCCTGTCTCCAGGCGCAGCATGACAGCCTGGTCGCTATCACGCTCCTCGCACGTGAGCGCCGCCAGAGCGTCTGGCGTCGGAGCAGGGATTTCATCGCGCCGGCAGTATGCGCGAGGATTCTATCGCCCTTAAATCGCGGGGGAGTGCTGGATCACCGACACTCAGACGCAGCCGGTTTGACTGCCGAGGGTCGAATTTCAGGGGAGAGATCGACGACGAACGGACACGACACGATTTCGCTTCGGCCGTTCGCGCCATTGGATAACAGGACCTGGAACCGAAACTCACCGGCAACTGGAAGCTTCTCCAGAACCGGCGCCAACCAGATTGTCGACAGATGACGCAAGTATCGCGATTCGCCAGTTCTTCCCGGTGCTTCTTTCATCAATGTGAGGAAGTTCCCGCCGCCGTCGTCATCCGGTGCCGACGTACCTCTGGACATTCGTGTAATCCAGCTTCCACCGACTCTCGTTTGCACCCGAACCGTTCGCCGCCTGGCTGCCATAAAATCGTCGGACTCGCTGCGCGACCTTTCTGTCCACTCGAACCACGGGAGATTGCGCTCAGGTATTCCGGTCCGATTGCGCAGAAATCTTTGCAGCTCGTCGTCGACGGCAGGTAACGCTTCTCCGATCGCAAACGGGCCAAAGGGCGTCTTTTCACCTCGAATCTTCCCCGGCTCTTTGCCAGGTGAGAAGTCTCGTCGCTCGACAACCGCTGCCGATGTTTCAATCGCTCTGCATCCCGGAGATGCCGAGCTGGTAGCCAGACAGGTGGCCGCCCACGTGAACAGACTCGATTCATCCGGACCCCAGATTGTGGACGCGCCCATGTAGTCCTGGACCTCGTATTCATCGGCTGTCGCCAGGTAACTGGAGTATTCATTTGCCAATCCCACGATCTCCACGCGTCCCCCAAGCCGCAGGGAATCACGGAGCATCAGTCCTGCCGCCGTACTGAGCTCGGCAGGCACTGTCACGAGCTTGAGGTCACCGAGCTGCACGTACCCAATGGGCAGCTCTGCCGGAAACGCATAATCCGGCGCCAGAATGCGCGTGAGCCTAACGAAGGGAAGCAGCTGTGAATCGAGCGCCCCCCGTTTTCCTCCCTGGCCCTCGCCTGCTACCTCTCGTGCGCCTTCACGCCAACCGACGTGATAGAGAATTGTTCTATCGTCCTCGGAACCACCAAATGTTGCTGCACCGACGAGCGGCGACCTCGCCAGACGGTGCAGATGTCCAGCTTCATCGCGGTAGCCAGATCCGGGTTTCAGCGCCCCTTCCCGCGTGGCAACCGTGAAGCTGAGTTGGCTAGCAGCCGGCGAGGCGAGTACGGCAACGATGTTCGCCAACAAGGTGTCCTTGACTCGCTCGACGTCGAGGAGATCACGCGTACCTCGGCGGGGGACGACGTCCCCCTCTGCACCGTTGAAGAATCCAACTACAACGCCACGGTCAGAGCTGCTCAACGTGCCGCGCTCGATGTCTGAAACGGCTCGCCCGACGAAATCACTACTATTAAATGGCGCGGCGTGCTCGAGTACGATTGGATGCACTGCCATGAAGATGAGCATCCCCATCGTACGGCCTGAGCGCCGAACATCCAGAATCGTGATCGATCGATCCAGCGCCCTGAGCCTGGGGCAGCCGGTAAGGTCCCAATCCTTTTCGCGCGATTCCTCAAGCTCGACTCCAGGGCGGCAGTCGGCGACTTGACGTGGATTCAAACGATCCATGATTCGCGAAGCGTTCCAATTGCTCATGAACGTGGAGGCCGACCTGTTCAGCAATAGTCCCTGGGTTGCCGTCCCTCGGCGAATCGATAGAGTTGCCGGACCTCCCGCTCGTGCATCGATGATCGCCGAATCGATCGCCTCAGTGATACGCGCGCTCAAAAAGTCGAAAAGTCGTTTATCGAAACCGGCATACCGGGAGCCGTACTGGTTGTAGACACCGGCCGTCAGGTAATTGCCTGGCCCATGATGCGTATGCGTAGCCGTGATGATGATTGCTTCAGGCGGAATCGAGACACCCCTTTTTGCCCACTCGGTGCTGACCCGTCTCCTTACAGTCGCGGTCAGGCCTCCTGGCACGGCGAAGAAATCACAGGACACGAGTACGACCGGTGATGCGGTCGAGTCAGCAAAAAAGAACGCCCTTGCATAGAGGCGAGTCCAATAACCGCGTGCCATCGCGCCGGCCGGCCCGTGTCCACCGGTCGGATACCCCGGGGGCGGCGTGATATCGATTCGGGCCGCGCCAGCGATTGTGTGAGCTGCACTCGTTCGCGTTCTGCTCACGGCGTACGACGGGACCGTGATCGTTCGGCCACGTGGCTGAAAAGCGTGGGTGATCAGCGACGAACAGCCTGACATGGACAACAATCCTGCAAGGAATGCCATCCTTCCACGCGCATGAAATTGCCGAACGTATCCAGGCTTCACCTACCGAAGATAGCTGCCAGGCTCTGATCACGCCGCAGTTCTCTGACGCCTACTTCGCCAGACAAAATAGCCGGTGAAATAGGCAATTTGCCTAGTTGACTTGACATTTAGGTGGAGATCGATTATGCTTTCCCCGAGGAGGAGAAATGAAAAACAAGATTCGCCTCGGAAACCGCGTGAAAGTCGCCCGTGCTGAGCACAATCTCTCGCAGACCGACCTGGCCGAGCAGGCGGGCGTCACCCGTCAGACAATCAGCTCCATCGAGACTGGAGCCTATTGCCCATCGGCGCTGCTCGCCTTCCTCCTTGCGAAACGTCTCGGAAAACCTGTCGATGAACTCTTCTTCCTTGAATGAGAGGCCATATGAACAACCCACTTTCCATCGAGCGCGACGAGCGGATGCTGGCGGTTGAAAATGCGAGCTATCGCTGGGCGTATCTGTTCCTGTCGTTCGGTCTCCTGCTCGACGTCTTTTACCGAAGTGTCGCCCAACACCAGACCAGCTGGGACCTCATGGCGCTGGTAATTGTGGGCGGGCTGGGCGCCACGGCGTACCAGGGAGCCCATCGCGTGCTCACCCGTCGGTGGGCGATGGTGGCGATCCTTATGATGTTGGTCGGCGCCGCCGTCGCCGCGACGATCGTCATGGTTCGGTAGCGGAGCGGCGGAAAGTCGGGTCAGCACGCCGCAGGCGACTCCCACTTTCCCGTCTCGGCCGATCGGAACAGCGCATCGAGTACCGACATGTTGGCGATCGCATCTTCGAGCGTGACCGTAACCTTGCCGGTCCCGCGGACTGCTTCGGAAAACTGGTCGCACTGGAGCGCATACTGATCAGCGGCGGGAAACTCGATCATCTCCACCGACCTGCCTGCCAGGTCGCCTCCGTCGTCAATGAAGATGCGGGCGCGATAATCGGGCGAGGTGTTGAAAGGAATCTCGACCTCGATCCGCCCCGTTGTGCCGAACAACTGGATTTTCTGGTATGGGACCAGCTGGCCCGCGCAGGTGAAAGTCGCCTGACCCTCGGGAAAACGGAGAAGAGCGGACACAAGTCGATCGATTCGCATATCCGGATCGCGCTCCACGACAGCGATCACCTCCACCGGCTCGGCGCCGAAGATCCAGCGCGATAGCGTGGTCGGATAGCAGCCGATGTCAAGCAGCGCGCCTCCGCCCCACTCAACGCGGCTGCGAATATCGGTGGGATCGCGTAGGAAATAGCTGAAATGAGCCGTGATGAGACGCAGCATTCCGATGCGTCCGGATGCAGCGATCTCCCGAACCGCCTGCCATCTCGGGTGGGCGCGTACCATGAAGGCTTCACCAATCTGCACGCCGGTGCGGTCGCGAACGGCGAGCAGCTCGCGCGCTTCAGCCGCGGACAATGCAATCGGTTTCTCGCAGAGTACATGCTTTCCGGCTTCCGCCGCGCGGGTCGACCACGGAACGTGCAGATGATTCGGAAGCGGATTGTACACGGCTTCGACATCGGGGTCGGCGAGTAACTCAGCGTAAGAACCGTACGCCCGTGGAATGCCGAGCGCGTCGGCGGCCGCGCGCGCCTTCTCGATGTCTCTCGACGCGATCGCGACCACCTGTGACAAGCGACTTCGCTGCATCGCGGGGATCACCTTCTTGAGCGCGATCTTCGCCGTGCCGAGTACACCCCAGCGAACGGAGTCCGAATCAGGCGCGCTCATGCCTCTCTATCGTCTCTCACAAGTCCGGCGTTTGGCGCGGGCGGTAAAGGAGCTTGAGATCTGCGGCAACGTCGGCAAGCTGATGATCGCGAGTCCAGAAGCGGGCTGTTCCGTGCAGCACGGTGGACGCCAGCAAATGCACGTCAACCAAACCGATGCCGCGCCCGCGAAGCGACCGGCGTTCGATGAATGCCAGAGCTTCGTCGTCGGTGGCTTTGGGCGCCTGCGCCAGTCGTCGAAGAAACGTCAGGATCTCGCGGCGGTTACGAAGATTGCCGCACGCCAGCTCGCCGACGACAAAGGGATGGACCAGCACGTCTTCGCGATCGAGGGCGGCTACGAGTTGCGGATCAGTATGCCGTAAGTGTCCGATCCATACCGACGTGTCAACGAGGATCATTCACGGCGCGCCCGCCGTCGCGGGACCGCCTTCAACTGCGGCTCGCTTCCGCCGAGCAGTGCCAACCGATGCGCGCTTTCGCGGGAGATCAGCGCACGGAGTCCCTCATGGATGAGCGCGGTTCTCTCCTGAACTCCGCTGAGC
>JAHFCS010000102.1 GCA_023249395.1 Gemmatimonadota bacterium | reverse complement strand
TTGCGGTCAGGTCAACGATGACGCCGGGTCCGATCGCTCCGCCGCCCATGCTCGTGCCTGAGCCGCGTGGGACGAGCGAGAGAGATTCCTCATTGGCCCAACGAGCAAGCGCTACGACATCGTCACCGTCGAGAGGAACTGCAACAGCCAGCGGAATGATGCGCCCGATTCCTGCTGCCTCGGAGTATGCCGCACGCGCGGGAAGATCGCTGCGAAACGTCCCGCGAAAGCTCGATGGAGCCTTGATCGTGGGTGTCGCTCCGCCTCCTCTCGTCAAAGCCCGAGTGCGCTCACCCGCGGTGGATCCTGCGAGTAGTCGTAGAATCCGCGCCCTGACTTCTTGCCGAACATTCCCGCCGTCACCATCCGCTTGAGCAGCGGCGGCGGAGCGTAACGTTTCTCCCGGTACTCGGTGAACATGATCTCCGAGATCTTGTAGGTCGTGTCGAGGCCGACGAAATCGAGAAGAGTGAATGGCCCCATCGGATATCCGGCGCCGAGCTGCATCCCCTTGTCGATGTCCTCTACGGAGGCGATGCCCGCCTCGAGCGCACGAATCGCGTCGAGCATGTAGGGAACGAGCAGCAGGTTCACCACGAAGCCGGAGCTGTCTTTCGCGCGAATGGGCTCCTTGCCGAGCTGCTTGACGAAAGCGAAAGCCGTCTCCGTCGTCTGGTCGCTGGTTGTGATCGTACGCACAACCTCCACGAGCTTCATCAGCGGCACGGGATTGAAGAAATGGAGGCCAAGCATCCGGTCGGGGCGGCCGCAGATCGCCGCCATCGCAGCGATCGTGAGGCTCGACGTGTTGGAGGCGAAGATCGTCCGAGGTGGGCAGACCGCGTTCAGATCCTTCCACAGCGAGTTCTTGAGCTCGAGATCTTCCGAGACTGCCTCGATCACGATGTCGCTGTCGGAGAGCAGCGTGATGTCGGTGATGAAGCTCAGCTTCGCGAGCGCCGCGTCGCGTGCTTCGGGCGTGACCTTCCCCCTCTCGACGCCCTTCGCCAACGACTTCCCGATGCCGGCGAGCGCTTTCTCGCAGAGTGTATCCGAGACTTCACGCACGACGGTCTGGCAGCCTGCCATCGCGCATACCTGTGCGATACCACTTCCCATCAGTCCGCCACCAAGCACGCCAACCCGCCGAATCGCCGTCATCTCAATCTCCGTGTATTGCCGAATTCAAGGCGGTCGAGCGTCTGCTCGAGCGCGAGCTGCGCCCTCATTGCAAGTTGCCTGTGTCGCTTGCTGACCTCGTACGCAGCAGCGGCCCCGACGATCAGCGGCAGCGCCGCGAGTCCAGCCGCCGCAAGCAGCGCGACATGCGCGATGATCGCACCACCACCGAGCGCACCAGCTCCGAAGAGCCCCCCAGTGAAGAGCACGCCTCCCACCTTGAGACGCGAGGCCCGGCTCTCCGAGAGGTCTGCATCGAGGCGCACGAGAACTCTGCCGCCTTCGATCGGAACCACAGTCGCCGCGACCTGATTCGCCCTGCATAGATAGTAGCCGCGCCCGCTGAGATTCATTCCGCGCTGGAGCATGCCGAGCCACCCGGCGCGAGGCTCCCACGTTATTCGATCGGGAAATCTTCGCTGAACCTGGAGACACTCGTCACGCTGCATCATGCTGTCGAGCGAGATCAGCACCTCGGCGACTGTCCCACGCACAGCGCGCGATGCCGTTGTCACCGCCGGACCAGTGATGCTCGACAGCAAGCCCTGGTCTGCCGGCACGGCGACACGCATGCGCTCTTCCGCCAGCGCCTGCGTCAGCGTAGTCGGATTGATGCCGACTTCCTTGCCGATCTCGATCAGCTGCGATTCGCTGAGCTTCTCCTCGCCGTCGTCGCCCCCACTCGATGCCTGGAGCTCGGCAGCACGCGCGAGTACTCGCTCGATCGTGGCAGGATCGAGAGGAACCTGTCGGGCAGGAAGGTTGGACGGATCGGATGGCATGACAACTAAGATACAGTCGTGGAGGGCCGTGTCGCATAGGCGCCGACGGCGCTTGGACGCGCGCAGGCTGTAGCCGCGAGAAACGCCCTAAATCCCCCCGAGTACAACATCAAGCTGTCGAGCGATGGCGTCTCGTATCCCGTCTGGCAGCGTGAAGACCGTCGCCAGTGCGCTCGCCGGATTCGATCCCGGGCTTCTGTCCGCCGACTGCAGGTAGTAGCGCGTGTAGCCCGTCACCAGCTCGGGCGCGATCTTCTGGAGGAGCATCGCTCCAGCCCGGACCGTGCCGGCGGCGATGTAGCGATCGGCGACGCCCATTCGGCGATCAGTGGGCGTGACGTTGTCGTTCACGGCCGTGGTGACGATCGAGCTCACCAGCTCGTGGGCGATCACGTAGATCGATTCATCGGCATCTGACGACCGCAGCGGGAACGTGACCGCCGTCGCGTTCTGGCGTTTCCCCGCAGACAGCGACCGTCCCTCACCGTCGAGCGGCAGCGAGAGGAAAATCTCACCGGCGGCTTGGCTCGTGTTGTTGAGAAAGGGCTGGAAGCGCGCGCGATAGGTATTCTGCCAGCGATTGTTGACGGCGCTGAACACCACCGACCGCTCGCGCTGCTGCTGGTCCCAGTATCCGCGGTAGAAGCGAGTGTCCTCGTCGCGCAGCGACTGCACGAAGAGGCGAGCCCAGTCGCGGTCAGCCGAAGTCGGGAAATAGCCGCCGAGGAGCGCGATCGTCTCCGCCGTTCCCTGGTTCGACGCCGCACGAGGATTGCCATCAGCCCGATAGAAGACGTCCACAGCGCTCGCCAGTGCATCGAATGAATCGAAGTAAAGCGCGACAAACTGCGCATTGACGAGTCCCGGATTGAGCCCCAAGCGCGCCTTCAGCTTCGCGGTGTTCGCGTCGAGCTGCGTGACGACGTTAGCCCGGCTCTTGAGAGCTGCCATGTCGGACCGGTATCCACGGCGGAAGTAGGGCACCAGCGTCGTATCGTCCGAGATCATCGCGAATCCGTGCAGCCAGAGATCGAGATGCTCACGGGTCTTCATCGCCCATACTTCTCCCAGGTTGACGGGATTCTGCCCGATGGCGCCCGATGAAGTTCCGGTTCCCGAGGTGTCGGTCCCAGTACCGGCAGTAGCGCATCCCGCGAGCAGCGTGGCAATCGCCAGCGAGGTCGCGAGTCGCCCTTTGGATGTATGCATTGAGATTTCTCCGATTGCCCGCGCTGACGCGCGGCGTTCCAGCCCCGCGTTCCCGCGAGGCCTATGCTGTCGCTTCGACTATCAGCGCAATGCCCTGGCCACCGCCGATACAGGCGCTGCCAAGCCCATAGCGCTTCCCCTCAGCCCGAAGCGTATGCAGTAGATGGGCCGTTATTCTCGCGCCGGACGCAGCAAGTGGGTGGCTGATGGCTATTGCACCCCCGTGCGTGTTGAGCTTCTCGCGCGGAATCCCGAGCTCCCGCTCGACGGCACAGGCCTGAGGAGCAAAAGCCTCGTTCACCTCGATGAGATCCATGTCGTCGAGCGAAAGGCCGGCGCGACCGAGCGCGCTCCTCGCCGCGGGAACCGGTCCGATGCCCATCACAGCGGGGTCGACTCCTGCAATGCCCCACGAAACCAGGCGGCCGAGCGGTTTCAGCCCCCGTTCACGCGCGAATTCCTCGCTGGCGACGATCATCGCACCAGCTCCGTCTCCGATCCCCGACGCATTTCCGGCGGTGACGACGCCGTTCTCCTTGAAGACTGGCTTGAGGCGGGCCAGCGCTTCGAGCGACGAGTTAGGACGGAGATGCTCGTCGCGGCCGAAGCTTTCCATCTGCCGCGTCTTCGGGTTTTTCACCGGCACGCCAACAACCTCATCCGCGAACGCTCCGCTCGCCCACGCCTCGGCGGCGAGCTGCTGCGACCTCAGCGCGAATTCGTCAACGCATTGGCGTGAGAGCTGGTATCGCTCCGCCAGATTCTCCGCCGTCTCCGCCATCGCGAGGTTGACGTAGGTGTCGCGCAGCGCTTCCCAGAGCGAATCCTCGAGCGGAGCCTGCTTTCCCAGTGGAATACCCCACCGGAGACCTCTGGCAACGTGAGGTGCCTGGGACATCGAATCCGCTCCGCCGACGAGGCACACCCGTGCGTCACCGAGGAGAATGTCCTGCGATCCATTCACCACCGCCTGAAAACCGGAGCCGCAAAGGCGATTCACCGTGAGCGCCGGCGTCTCAGTGCGGCAGCCCGATTTCAGAGCGACATGGCGTGAGAAGTAGATCGAGTCGGCGGATGTGTAGAGCACGTTTCCGAAAGTCGTCGCATCCACATCGCCGGGCGCGATGCCGGCGCGCTCGATTGCCGCCTTTGCCGCGTGCACCGTGAAGTCAACGACGCTCACGTCGCGGAGTGCACCGCCATAAGTCCCGAAAGGCGTCCGCACAGCCGACAAGAAAACGATGTCCTGGGCCGAATTCTGGGTTTTCATTCCGTGCTTCCATGATTCGAAGGAATCAGCCGGTGATGTTCGCTAGGTAACGCTTCTCCCGCAGGTGACACAGAATTTCCATCCCTTCTCGAGCTCACCGCCGCACGCGGGGCAGCGTGACACGGAAAGATTGTTCCCGCAGTTGGGACAGTAGATGACTGTGCGCCCTTCGGGGAGAGTCCCGCCGCAGAAGGGGCAGCCTTCCGGAACTGAGAGATTCATCAACGACGAGATCGCTGCCGGCGTGGGACGCGGCGCATCGCTGGCACCACTTGGCGTGGGCGACAATGGAAAGGTCGCGCTGAAACCGGCGGGTGTCGGCGTACCCGATGCAGCGGCCCCCGAACCGACGGTGCCCGTCGGGACGGCAGCCGCCGAAGCTGCTGCCGAAGGTGGCGCGCCCACGGCGGCTGGCGCACTCGAGGCAGTGCTGCCCGCGTCACTGGACTGGCTCGCCGCCAGGGTCGCAGACGCCTCTCCCACAGGGACGGTGAGCGCGCGGATCCGCCGCAGAGCCTCGGGTGCGAGCGAAACCTTCGCGCCAGCGAATTCGCGAAACGCCCCGGTGTCGAGATGCGGCGACGCGAGCTCGGCCTCCAGCTTGTCGCGCATCTCCGGGTCGGACATCAAATAGTCACGCTCGCCCGAAAGGAGACGAGTGACCGCTATCTCGTAATCCTGGTTCGTCTCGATTCCCAGCTCACGGCGATGATGCCGGTAGGGAATGAGAGTCTCGTATAGCTCCTGAACTGTGAACGGAAGTGTCAGATACTCCGGATGGCGGTGGCGGATATTGCTCACCAGCCGGTGAAATACTCGATCTAGGTCGTCCATGCTTTAGGGCTCGGCTTGAATGTCCCTGCTTCCGGGAAGGGAGTCGTGTCCCGCATAACCTTTTTCTTCGTCTGCTGTGCCGCCAGCCAGCTCTCGAACTCGGAGACGCGAAGGCCTCGGGAGCTCGTCTGCTGCAACGCCGCCCGCATAGCGAGAAAATTCGCGTACTCGTTCTGCGGCTGTCCCGCGTGTCCACGCACCCAGCTCCACTGGCACTCGTGCGTGCTCACGACGTCGACTGCTTCGCGCCACAGCTCGAGATTCTCGATCGGACCGCCCTTTCGCTTCCAGCCCCGAGCGATCCACCCGGGCACCCACAGACTCATGCCCTCGATAATGTACTTTGAGTCGCTCGTAAAGACGACGCGAAATAACCTGTTGCGCTTACCCAGCTCGCGGAAGGCTTCGATCACCGATCTCAGCGCCATGCGATTGTTGGTGGTGATCGGTTCGGAGATCCAGTAGTCCCAGCGTCGCAGCTCGCCCGACGCGGGATGAACCCACTCGATCAGTCCACCGGCGCCGCCGGGGTTGCTGCCCTCGCGCCCGTTGCCCAGACATGATTCGTCGGCGTAGATGGCGACGAGCGCCGGCTCCGAGGGAGCGACCTGAGTGCGCTTGACGGTCTTTTGTTTGATCATGGTACCACCTCAATCCGCTCCATCTCGTCGAGATAGAGCGTCATGTGTTCGCCGGTCGTGGGATGAACCGACTCCATCACTTCGCGAGAGCCTTCGGTCCAAAGACGCTTCGGAATCACGACATACTCCGTTCCGCGCCTGAACACGGAAATGCGCTTTCCATGGGTGATTGCGCTCTCGAGCGCATCATACTGCCTGTGGGTCAACTGCTTCACGTTTTCTCCGACAGCCAATCGCGGGCCAGACGCGCGAGCACAGTGGTCGCGCGCTCGATCTCCTCGATCGGGACAAACTCCTCCGCCGCGTGCGCGAGGCCGATATCGCCAGGCCCGAAGCAGATCGCCGGAATCCCCGCGCCATTCAGAACCGCCGCGTCTGTCCAGGCGCTCATTCCCTCGATGGAGAGCTTGGCTCCTGCCGCAACAATTGCCCGGCTGAGCATCCCGACAACCGGCGCTTCCACGCTCACATCACTCGGTAATTGCGCCTCAATCAATCTAATCTGGACGCTCAGCTCGGGTCGTTTTGCGCGGACGCGGTCGCACGCTTCGCGCAGCTCTCTGGTCGCGTCTTCGGCTGTTTCGCCGGGAAGAGTTCGACGCTCGATCACGACAACGCAGCGGTCGGGATATGTCGAGAGGCCGCTGCCGCCTTCGATGCGCGACGCGTGGAGCGACCCTCGCCCGAGGAGACGATGCGTCGTTCGAGGAAGAACTGTCGCGTCGAGATCGTCGAGCTCGGCCAGAACAAGCGCGGCATGACGAATGGCGTCCACGCCGATGTCGTAGCGGCTGCCATGCGCGGCTCGTCCCGTGAACTCGAGCTCAATCCAGACGAAGCCTCGATGAGCCGGACAAATTGCGAGTCGCGTCGGCTCGGTCAGTATCGCCATCTCCGCAGTTACCTCGCCGGCGACGAGCGCGCGCATGCCGATGCTCGCGTACTCCTCGTCGGCAACGGCGGCGATGACGATCTGGCGGGACAGATTCTCGCCTGTGGAGTGAATGGCGAGTGCTGCCGCCGAGCACATTGAGGCAATGCCCGATTTCATGTCGGCGGATCCGCGACCGTAGATGCGACCGTCGCGAATATCGGCGTCGAAGGGAGAATGCGTCATCCCTTCCACGCCCACAGTATCGAGATGTCCCGCGAACATCAGGGCTGGGGCGCCGGCCGGACCGGCGCGTGCGACGAGGTTGGGACGGCCCGGTGCGGCTTCGATCAGCTCGATTGCGAAACCCCATTCACCGAGAACGTCCGCAAGGTAGTGGGCAATCGGCAGCTCACCGGGAGCGCCGGGGACGAGAGTCGGATTGCGTGAGTCAATTCTTGTGAGCGCG
>JAHFCS010000101.1 GCA_023249395.1 Gemmatimonadota bacterium | reverse complement strand
TGCTGACGCAGCGGGTCTTCAGTCGCTGTTCACCAAGGACACGACGAAGAAGAAGCCGGCCAATGACGGTACGAAGCCCGACAGCTCGAAAACCGATACCGCGCTCGCAGTCACCGGCGGCGATTTCTCGAAGCTGATCCAACAGGGCGGAATGCCCGGCGAGTACTACGTCGCGCAGAGCGACGCCGACAAGATCGATCGCTACCTCACGCTCCCCGAGGTGAAGGCGGCGCTGCCTCCGGGAAAGGTGCTGCGCTGGGGCAGCGACAGTACTTCGCTCGGCAATAAAATGTACCGGGCGCTCTACGTTCTCGACGCGCGGCCGATCATCACCGGCGAGTATCTGACCGACGCAAAGCCGGTGACCGATCCGCAGGAAGGAACACTCGTGACGTTCACGCTCAACAACGAGGGCGGCCGCCGCTTCGGGATGGAGACTGCGAAGCACCTTCACGATTACATGGCAATCGTCCTCGATGATCGTGTGATGGGACGTCCGCCGGTGATTCAAGGCGCTATCCGCACGCGCGGCCAGATAACCATGGGCGGTAAGGACCTTCAGGCTGCATCGGACCTCGCCCTCGTGCTGCGTGCCGGCTCACTGCCGGCGCCGCTCAAGATCGCCGAGATCCGCAACATCGGCGCGAGCCTCGGCAAGGACTCGATTTCCAAGGGAGTCACCGCCGGAATCATCGCGGTCATTCTCATCGTCGGCATCATGCTCGGCTACTACCGGTTCTCAGGCATGCTCGCTGTGTTGGGACTCTGCGTCTACATGCTGTTCACGCTGGCGGCGCTGGCATGGTTCAACGCGGTGCTCACACTTCCGGGTCTCGCTGGATTCGTGCTGTCGCTTGGAATAGCGGTTGACGCCAACGTGCTGATCTTCGAGCGCATCCGGGAAGAGCTCGATCGCGGCAAGACTGTCCGCACAGCCGTCGACGAGGGCTTCCGCCATGCGATGAGCGCCATCATCGACTCCAATGTTTCGACCGCGCTCACTGCGGCCGTCCTCTATCAGTACGGTACGGGTCCGGTGCGTGGATTCGCAGTCACACTTCTCGCCGGTATCGCTGCCTCGATGGTCACTTCGATCTTCGTGGTGCGGACCTTCTACATGATCTGGCTAACCCGCTCGAAGAGCGCGCAGACACTGAGCATCTGATGCTACGGATACTTCACGGTACCAACTACGACTTCATTCGCTGGTGGCGCTGGGCGGCAGGGCTGACGATCGCGTTCATCGTGCTTGGCCTCGGCTCGCTTCTTGTCAAGCCTGTGAATTACAGCATCGAATTCACTGGTGGAACGCTGATGCAGCTCGAATTTGCGAAGCCAGTGGACGTCGCCGCCTTGCGAGGGTACCTCGACGGTGCCGGCATCCGTGGAGCGGAGATCCAGCAGTTTGGATCGAATCGGGAATTCACTGTGCGCGCGCAGGAGTCCGAAAAGGCCAACGCCGCAACGCGCGGCGCCGAGACCGTGGCCCGCCAGATCGAGAATCTGGTGACGCAGGAATACGGTGCGGGAAACGTTCGCGTCATTCGAACCGAAGCGGTCGGGCCGAAGGTCGGCGGCGAGCTCCGCCGCGACGCGGTGATAGCGATGCTTCTGTCGTTCCTCGTGACCACAGTCTACCTGGCGATAAGGTTCGAGTGGCGCTTCGGCGTTGCGGCGCTCATCGCGACAGGGCACGACGTGCTCACCACCATCGCGTTTCTCAAGCTGATGCACCTCGAGGTCTCGCTCACAGTCGTGGCCGCGATCCTGACGGTGATCGGATACTCGCTCAACGACACGATCATCATCTTCGATCGCGTCCGTGAGAACCTGCGCAAGTCGAAGAAGGAGCCGTTGTATGACACGCTCAACCGCTCAATCAACGAGACTCTGCCGAGATCGATCCTCACCCACGCGACGACATTCGGCGCCACGATGGCGCTCCTCATCTTCGCCGGCGAGGTCATCCGGCCGTTCGCCTGGGTGATGGCATTCGGAATCTTCACCGGCACGTTCAGCTCGATTTACGTTGCGAGCCCGGTGCTCCTCTGGATCGAGCGCAAGTGGCCACGCAGGACGACGGCATTCCAGACTTCATCGACAGCCACGCGCACCTCGCCGACCCGGCGTTCGCCGGCGACTGCGACGCGGTAATCGAGCGGGCGCGCCTCACCGGTGCCCGGGCGATCGTCTGCATCGGCTCGGGCAGCGGCGAGGGGGATGTCCTCGCCGCCGCGCGTCACGCAGCTGCTCTTGCCGCGCGCTATCCCGGCTACATCGCCCACTCCGCGGGCGTACACCCGCACGATGCTTCGGGCTTCGACCCGACCCGCGACATTGCCGGGCTGACGGATCTTGTGGCTGCTGGAGCAGTAGCGATCGGAGAGTGCGGTCTCGACTACCACTATGACAACTCCCCGCGCCTCGAGCAGCGGCGCGCATTTGCCGAGCAGATGGCGCTCGCCCGCGAGCTCGGACGTCCCGTGGTCGTTCACACCCGCGATGCGGAAGACGACACTCGTGCGATGATGACGGAAGCAGGCGCCGTCGGCGTGATCGGGGTCCTTCACTGCTTCACCGGATCGCGCGCTCTCGCCGAGTCCGCGATTGCCGCCGGCTGGTACATCTCCTTCAGCGGCATCGTCACATTCAAGAAGTGGGACGATGACGATCTGCTCCGATTCGTGCCCGGGGATCGCATTCTTGCCGAGTCGGACTCTCCTTATCTGGCCCCCGTACCCCACCGGGGGAAGCGCAACGAGCCGGCGTGGGTCACCTTCACGATTGCGCGCCTCGCCGCAGCGCGGGGCACGACAGCCGAAGACATGAGCAATGCGGTGAGCGCGAACGCGAGGCGCCTCTTCAATCTGGCGACGCCGGCAGCATCTTGAGTAACATTGCTTCGCCCTACATCACACCATCCACCGAAGCGAGGACTGATAGTGCAGCACGTGAAGACTGAACATGCGCCGGCAGCCATCGGCCCGTACTCGCAGGGGATCATCGCCAACGGCTTCCTTTACTCGGCGGGCCAGATCGCGCTCGATCCGGTCTCGGGGAAGATGGCGGAGTCGGAGATCGTCGCCCAGACCGACCGGGTGATGCAGAATCTCCAGTCGATACTCGAGTCAGCCGGTGCGCAGTGGGGCGACGTCTTGAAGACCACCGTGTATCTCCACGACCTCGCCGACTTTCCGACGGTGAACGAGATCTACGGGCGGTGGATTGGAGATGCCCGTCCGGCACGTTCGACCGTCCAGGTCGCGGCTTTGCCGCGAGGGGCGCTGATCGAGATCGATCTGATAGCGCTGCTGCCTTCCTCCGACTGACCAACCTATGACCGGCACATCGAAGACGCGCGAGGAGCTGTTCCGACTGACGGCATTTGCGCGATGCGCCGGTTGAGCGTCCAAGATGGGTCCGGGTGACCTGTCGGCGGTGCTCGCGCCTCTTGCGTCGAAGAGCGACGAGCGGCTCCTCGTGGGCCGCGAGACGTTCGACGATGCCGGCGTGTATCTCGTCGCGGACGACATCGCGCTCGTCCAGACGGTCGATTTTTTCGCGCCCATCGTCGACGATCCATACGACTTCGGCCAGATTGCGGCAGCGAATGCGCTCTCCGACGTGTATGCAATGGGTGGCCAGCCGCTGACCGCGCTCAACATCGTCGCCTTTCCGACGGGGGAGCTGCCCTTGTCGGTCCTCACCGAGATTCTGCGCGGCGGGCAGGAAAAGGTTCACGAAGCCGGGGCGTTGATCGTCGGTGGCCACACGGTGCTCGACAGTGAGCTCAAGTATGGCCTTGCCGTCACGGGACGGGCGCATCCGGGCTTTCTGCTCACGAACGCCAGCGCGAAAGCAGGCGATCGTCTCGTCCTCACCAAGCCCATCGGCAATGGAATTCTTGCGACGGCATTGAAGCGGGGAATTCTTCCCGCGTCCGCGGGCACGGCGATGATCGAGATGATGAAGAAACTCAACGGAGTCGCGAGTCGAACGGCGCTCGCGTGCGGAGCGAAGTGCGCGACGGACATCACCGGCTACGGTCTGCTCGGGCATGCGTCGCACATCGCGCGGGCGAGCAACGTAACCGTGAGCATCACCGCGGCGTCGGTGCCGATTCTCGAAGGCGCACGCGAAGCGCTGCGTCAGGGAGCTGTGGCCGACGGTTTGAAGCGAAATGCGGAGTACCTTAAGGATCTGGTCGATTGGCGCGCCACTTCAGAGGAAGACCGCGCGCTCATGTGTGATCCACAGACGTCGGGAGGACTGCTCGTCGCCGTGCCAGCGGGCCGAGTCGCCAGCTATCTTTCGAAGGTCGAAGGGGCAGCGGAAATCGGCGAAGTGCTGGAGCGAGAGACTATTGCAATCGTGGTCAACTAAGCGAAACGGGGGTGGATGGGGCCTGGTGGCTTCCCCAGTCTTCAAAACTGGTGTGACCCGACCGAGTCGGGCCGGGTGGGTTCGATTCCCACACTCTCCCGCCACGATCGCCTTCTCGTCGCTCATCATCGCCGCTTCCGCGGCGCTGCCGAAGTCAACCGCCGCTGCGCAGGGCGTCGATAGCGCCCTCACAGGCATCGGTCCCCGGACGCTGTGCAAGCCTCCAGGTCGCGACTCGACGCGAGTGCCGAGCGTTCCGCGAGTGGTCATCGCGGGCCAGGTGCAGCGCGCTCTCCCCGATTGCAAAGTGCCGCTTTCGCCGAGGGCGGCTCTCGTCAGGTCGCTGCTCGTGCCCGGTCTCGGACAGTTTCAGCTCAGCCGGCCGAAGGCGGGCGCGCTGTTCGTGGCAACGGAGGTTGGCTCGATCGGGATGGTGCTCAAATCCAGGAGCGATCTCAATCGTGCGACTGCGGCCCGCCGCGACACGACCATCGTCCCGGTGCTCGATGCTAGTGGCAAGCCGGTCATCGATCCCGTGACCGGACTGCCGAAAACCATCGGACTGGTCAAGAACAAGAATCTCGCCGACCGTGTGCGCGCCCGGCGAACGCATCTCGAGGACTGGATTGCGGGCATCGTGTTCAATCATCTCTTCTCCGGCGCCGATGCATGGGTTGCCGCAAACCTCGCCGACTTCAACGCCAACGTCGACATCACCTCGGTAGGCCGCGGAATCCAGATCGCGGCTCGGTTCACATGGTGAGGGGAGAGCTGGAATCCCGCGGCGCGGACATCGAGTCTCGCGCAAACGGCTCGGCACCGATCGGAGTGTTCGATTCCGGAATCGGCGGCCTGACGGTCGTCCGTGAGCTGATGCGACAACTCCCCAACGAGAGCATCATCTATTTCGGCGACACGGCACGCGTGCCCTATGGACCGAAGAGCCCGGAGACGGTAATCCGCTACAGCCGTGAGATAACGTCGTTCCTCCGCGATCAGGGAGTGAAGGCGGTAGTTGTCGCCTGCAACACCGCCACTGCGCACGCCCTTCCAACTCTTCGTCAGGAATTCGATCTGCCGATCATCGGAGTGATCGAGCCCGGCTCGCGTGCCGCAGCGCGTGCAACTCGGTCGGGGGACATCGGCGTCATCGGAACTTATGGAACCATCAGCTCGGGTGCCTACGAGCGGGCAATCGCCGCCGAGCTGCCGACTGCCAACATCACCGTCCGCGCGTGTCCGCTGTTCGTGCCGCTGGTGGAGGAGGGATGGCTCGAGACGGACGCGACGAGGCTTGTCGCTCACGAATACCTGGGCGGTCTGGCCGGCGCCATCGATACACTCGTCCTTGGATGTACGCACTATCCATTGCTCAAGCGCGTGATAGGGGAAACTGTCGGGCGGAGCGTGCGTCTCATCGACAGTGCCGAGGAGACGGCGGCTGAAACCGCTGCCACGCTTCGTGCTCAGGGGCTGGAGCAGGGTGACGCAAGCGAGCCCCAGTACCGCTTCATCGCTTCCGATCTGCCCGAGCAGTTCCTACGCGTTGGCCAGCGTTTTCTCGGGCAGGCGATCGACAGCGTAGAGACGCTTACCCTCGGCTGAGTCCGGCGCCCATTCGAGAAGCTCGATCTTCTCGGGGGTGATGCGGAGGTAGGTCGGCGCGTCGAGCCAGGACCCCGCGTTCGCGAACACTCCACCGCCCGACGCGCGCTCCAGCGCCGGAACGTGGGAATGTCCGTACACCAGAAGCTCGAGCGATCTGTCATGCTCCAGCTCGGCGAGCGCGACCGATCGAAGTCCACGACCCTCATCGCGGGCGCGATACTCGCGGCTCGCGCCGGAGCTTCCGAGGGCGATGCGAGTAGCCCAGTCGGGATGCAGCGCGCGAAAGGCGCGAATCGCCAGCGGATTCCGCATCACCGGACGAATCGCGCGGTAGCCGCGATCTTCCTGGTCACGAAGCCCGTCGCCGTGCTCGACACGCGATCGCCATCCAGCTACCTCGCCTGCCCACGGACCGACGTGGTACTCCACGCCAACATCGTCGCGCAGGATATCGCCGCCCCAACAGTCGTGATTTCCAGCGAGCCAGAGAATCTCGAGGCCGCTCTCGCTGAGCTCGGCCAGTGCGCCGAGCGCCCGAAAGCTCGCTCGTGGTATCACGGATTTCCATTCGAACCAGAAGTCAAAGAGATCTCCATTGATTACGAGTGAGCCCGCGCGACCGCGCAGCTCACGCAGGAATCGAACGAAGGAGCGCTCGATGTCGAGCGAGGCGACGCCGATGTGCGCATCGGAAACGAGATAGCATGGTGAGGCGAGCACACGGCAATCTTAGCGGGCCTTCCGAGGCTTCACAAATACAAACTCTCGGTTGCAGTATCTTACGCGCATGGACGCCGTCACCAGCAGTAACGGAGAGAGCACAATAGAGTTCAGGGTCCGCTATGCGGAGACCGACCAGATGGGCGTCGTGTACCACGCGAACTACCTCATCTGGTGCGAGATCGGCAGGACGGATCTCATTCGGCAGCTTGGGACGTCGTATGCCGATCTCGAGCGTGGCGGCGTCTCGCTTGCGGTGATCGATGCGTCGGTGCGGTATCATTCGGCCGCTCGCTACGACGACCTGATCCGCGTCCGGACGACAGTGACCGATGTTCGCTCGCGCACAGTTACATTCGACTACCGGATCGAGGATGCGACCACCGGCCTGCGCCTCGCCTCTGCGACGACGACGCTTGCCTCGCTCAACAGGGAGGGGAAACTTGTCGAGCTGCCGGCCCAGATCCGGAGGGTCCTGGAAGTTGCGCGCGGCTAGGATTCTCTTCGTGACGGCGGTGATCATGTCAGTTGCGGCAGACTCCCGGGCCGCGGCTGCACTGGTCCCGTGGGGGGCGTCACGCCGCAGGGTTG
>JAHFCS010000100.1 GCA_023249395.1 Gemmatimonadota bacterium | reverse complement strand
ACAGCGCGGGATCATCGTCTCTCCTCCGAGAGCCGGAAAGACGATCCTCCTCCAGAAGATCGCGAACTCCATCTCCGAGAATCACCCCGAGGTGACGATCATAATGCTGCTCATCGACGAGCGGCCGGAGGAGGTGACCGAGATGATCGCCAGCACCATCCGGACCGAGGTGATCAGCTCGACCTTCGATGAGGGCGCAGCGCGACACGTCCAGGTTGCCGACATGGTTCTCGAGAAAGCGAAGAGACTCGTAGAGAGCGGCAAGGACGTGGTGATCCTGCTCGACTCCCTCACCCGCTTCGCGCGGGCGCACAATGCTGTCGCTCCGCAGTCTGGAAAGATCCTCTCCGGCGGCGTGGATGCCGCCGGTCTTCACAAGCCAAAGCGCTTCTTCGGCAGCGCGCGGAAGATCGACGGCGGCGGATCGCTGACGATCATCGCCACCGCGCTCACTGAAACGGGATCGAGGATGGACGACGTGATCTTTGAGGAGTTCAAGGGAACCGGCAACATGGAGCTCGTGCTGGACAGGAAGATCGCCGACCGCCGTGTATTTCCGGCGATCGACATCTTCAAGTCGGGAACGAGAAAGGAGGAGCTGCTTCTCACGCAGGCCGAGATGAACCGCGTCTTCCTCCTCCGTAATTTCCTCGCCGACATGCCCGAGGCGGAGGCGATAGAGTTTCTGCTGCGCCAGATGAAGAAGTCGAAGAACAATGCCGAGTTCTTCCAGCAGATGGCACAGGGGTAACATGTCACCCGCTCTCGCACGCTACCTGGCGGTCGATTATGGACAGAAGCGCGTCGGCCTGGCGATCAGCGATCCGCTCGGCATGATCGCATCGCCGGCGGGTTACATCGCACGGCGCGCCGGAAAGCGACCGCCGGTGGCGGAGATCATCCGGCGTGCCCAGACGCTCGAGGCGAGAGGCTTCCTGTTGGGACTGCCACTCGATGGAAATGGAGAGGAGACGAAGTGGACGCGAGAAGTTCGCGCCGTCGGCGCCGAGCTCGAGAAGCGAACCGGGCTTCCCGTTCGGTACGAGGACGAGCGGTACACCACGGCTGCGTCGCTGCGCGCGGTGCGCGACATGGGCGGATCCACGCGCGGGCGGAAGGGCGACGTTGATTCGATGGCCGCGACGATACTGTTGACCCACGCCCTGAATCTGCCAGAGTAACACGTGCTGACCTTGCGTGCGCTGACGCTCGGCCTGGCTCTCGCGGTCATGGTTTCGGCGTGCAATGGCCCGACCGGAGCCGCGATCAGGGTCATCGTTCCCAAGGGCGCGAGCTTCGCTGCAGCCACCGATTCGCTGAAGCGCGCCGGGCTCGTCAGCTATCCGCTTCTCTTCAGGGTCTATGCGCGCGTCAAGGGGGACGACAGGAACATCAAGCCGGGCACCTTTCTACTCAAGCGCGGAACTCCGTGGCCCGCCATACTGGACGCATTGAACGGCGGACACGGTCTCGTCAACACCGTTACAATCCCTGAGGGTTTCTCGCTCCAGCAGATAACACGATTGCTGGCCCAGAATCTTGGAGTGCCGGTGGATTCGGTGAAGGCGGCCGTGCGCGATACCGCGCTGCTCGCGAGACTCGACATCCCGACCAAAGATCTCGAGGGCTATCTCTTCCCCGACACGTACGCGTTCCCCGAGGGCACCACCGCCCGCCAGGCGGTGGGGGAGATGGTCAAGCGATTCGAGCGCGAGTGGAAACCGGAGTGGAATGCCCGTCTCACTGCCTTGACGCTCAACCGCAACGACATCGTCACGCTCGCTTCGATAATCGAGGAGGAAGCAAAGCGGCCCGAGGAGAGACCCGTCATCTCAGCCGTGTATCACAACCGTCTGCGCGAGGGTATGCTGCTCCAGGCCGATCCGACGGTTCAGTATGCGCTCGGGAAACACACCGCCCGCGTTCTCTACAAGGATCTGGAAGTCGAGTCGCCGTACAATACGTACAAGCACGCGGGACTTCCTCCGGGTCCGATCGCCTCGCCGGGCGGTCCCAGTCTGGTCGCAGCGCTGTATCCGGCAAACGTGTCCTACCTCTACTTTGTAGCCGATCCGGACGGCCATCATGAGTTCCGGACCTCTCTTGCCGAGCACGACAGCGCCAGGCGCGCGGTCGGGAAGGATTCGGGAAGAGCGGCGGCGCAGAGTCCGGCGCGCCCGCAGATCAGTCGGTGAGAAGATCCGGTCGAAGCGCGCGAGCGCCTCGCAGATAGACGTGCTTCAGCTCCGCACGAGGGCGCCTCGTTTCGACGTAGAGCAACACCCGGATGCATCGCGCGAGGGCGTGTGGCACGGGTATCTCGGTCGTGCAGAGAAGCGACACATCCTCCCAGCCCAGGCTGCGCGCCGCGCGCGCAGGAAAATCACTTCGAAGGTCGGGCGTCACAGTAAAGATCGCGCTCACGATATCGCTCGCCTCGAAGCCGTTTCGTGCGGCGAGCTCGGTCAGCAGCTCTCGTGTCGCGGCGGCGATGCTCTCCGGCGTGTCCTCGCCCACCGTTGTCGCGCCGCGGAGCGCGCGCAAAGATTTTTCCATCGACGTCCTCCGCGGTGATTGATTTATCCACGATCCGGCTGATCGCCATCACCGATCATATCCGTGACGGCCAGACGGGACTGATCGCCCGCGCGTCGGCCGCGGCGCGGGGAGGAGCGAGCTGCATCCAGCTTCGGCTCAAAGATGTCTCCGCTCGTGACCTCGTGGGAGTGGCGCGCGAGCTCGTCCGATCGGTGGGTGTGCCGGTGATCGTGAACGACCGGGCCGACGTCGCGATCGCCGCCGGAGCAGCAGGAGTTCACCTCGGGGCTGACGACGTACCTCCCTCCGCAATCAGGCGCGTGGCTCCCGAAGGATTCATCATCGGCATCTCAGTCGGCAACGATGCCGAAGTCGCGAATTCGGCGGGGGCCGACTACGCCGGCATCGGTCCATTCTTCGCAACCGGATCGAAAAGCGACGCCGGCCAGGCGATTGGAGCGGAGGGCTTCTCGCGACTCGCCGCTCTGGCGGGTCTCCCCGCGGTGGCAGTCGGCGGAGTGACTGCCGAGAATGCGGCAATACCGATGGCGGCCGGCGCAGCCGGGATCGCCGTCATCAGCGGCGTTTTCGGCTCTAGCGATCCCGCTGCCGCGGCGCGGCGTCTACGGTCCGCCATCGGAAAGTGATGTCCGGCACAGGCCGGCTCACCTTTCCCCTTCCCCGCCGCTGATTCTTGCGCGAGGGGGCGAATGTCTTCGCCATGCTCAGCTCGATCAATTCCATCACCGGCGGACTCAGAAACAGGTCCACGAGCTCGGCCTGAAACTGAGTCCCTCTGCCGGCGAGCAGCGCATTCGTTGCGTCGGTGACGCTGCGTCCCTTTTTGTAAGGACGCGTGTGAGTGATCGCATCGAAGGTATCGGCTATCGCGACGATGCGGGCGCTGATTGGGATCTGCGTCCCCTTGAGGTGGCGGGGATATCCCTTCCCGTCCCATCGCTCGTGGTGACACAGTACGCCCTCGGGTAGATCCGGGAAGAAGTAAGCCAGCGGAGCGAGAACCTGCGCTCCACGCAGGGGATGCGTCATCACCGCGCGTCGCTCGGCCGGTGTGAGCCTGGAACCGTCGTGAAAGATGTCGGTTATCGCTTCGTGAATCTTGCCGATGTCGTGAAACAACGCGACGCGCTCGATGCTCCGGCGGATCCTCTCTTCGAAGCCGGCAGCATCGACAAGAATCAGCGAGTAGTCGGCGACGCGCCTTACGTGCGCACCGGTGACGGCGTCGTTGGCGTCGATCGTCGCAAGAAGCGTCTCGAGCGTCGCGGCGCCGAGTCGCTCTGCGTGCTTTCGTGCGCGTCGTTCCCAGACGAGCAATCCACCAGCGAGAACTCCGATACCGAGTGGGACGGGGAGCAATTTGACCATGAGAGCTTCCGCCGCGCGTTACATTGGGAAAATGCTCGACACCGCAAAGGTAACGGCGAAAGGGCTCAGGCGGTGGGAAGCGGGCCATCCGTGGATATACCGAAGTGATGTTTCGGAGCGGCCGGACGCCGAAGCCGGGGCCGTGCTCGTCCGGGACTCGAGAAATCGTCCCGCAGGGTGGGCGCTGTGGAGCCCGCGGTCGGAGATATCGCTGCGACTACTCGATCCCGATCCCAATGCGGTGATCGACGGCGAATGGTGGCACGAGCGAATCGCGGCGGCGGCGGCACGACGTGTGGGACTCGAGACCGTAACCAACGCGCATCGGGTGGTGCATGGTGAGGCGGATGGGTGTCCCTCACTCGTCTGCGACAAATACGACCGCTGGGCGGTCGTCCAGTTGATGAGCGCAGGGTTGGAAGCCTTTCGCGCCGAGATCGTCGCGGCAGTAGTCAGCGTGACGCGCGTTGACGGGATTCTGGCGCGCAACGACGTTCCACTTCGCTCCAAGGAAGGCCTGCCGCGAGAGACTGTGATTCTGCACGGCGACGTTCCACGGGAGATCGAGATCGACGAGTACGAGCTGAGATATCTTGCCGCGCCGTGGACCGGGCAGAAGACGGGCGCGTTCCTGGATCAGCGGGAGAACCGGCGCCTGGCCGGCGAGCACGCACGCGGGCGAGCGCTGGATGCCTTCAGCTATCACGGCTCCTTCGCTCTCCATCTCGCACGAAACGCCGAGAGCGTCGTCGCCCTCGATGCTTCGGAGCAGGCGCTGGCGAGGGCGGCGCAGAATGCCGAGCTCAACGGACTCACCAACATCGAATTTGTCGAGGCGAATGCGTTCGACTATCTGCGCGCCCGCGAGCGCGAGGGAGAGGAGTTCGACACCATCGTTCTCGACCCGCCGGCGTTCGCGAAGACCCGCGCGTCGCTGCCCGGCGCGCTGCGCGGATACAAGGAGATCAACCTGCGTGCGATGCGACTTCTTTCGACTGGTGGAATGCTATACACGGCGAGCTGCAGCTTTCACCTGACGAAGCCGCTCTTCATGGAGATGCTCGAAGCGGCAGCTTCCGACAGCGGCCGCCGCATGGCAATCCGTGAGATCAGAGGCCAGCCAGTCGATCACCCGGAAGTCCTGACGATTCCCGAGACCGGCTACATCAAGGGCGCGCTCCTCGAGGCGCTCGACTAGCCAGGTCGATTCACGACCGCTGGCACTTCGGGCAATAATACGTCGATCGTCCCGCCTGAACGATTCTCCTGATCGGAGTGGAGCAAACCCGACACGGCTTTCCTTCGCGGTCGTAAACGGCGAAACGATGGCGGTCGGTGCTGTCGGTATACCGGCCCGGGGGACGGTCCTCGTCGCTGAGCACCGCACGGATCGCGTCCACCAGCCGCACCAGACGCAATTTCGAGATCGACGCGGCCATCGCGCGCGGACTGATGCGCGCGCGCCAGAGCGCTTCAGCGGCGTAGATGTTGCCGAGTCCGGCGATGACTTTCTGGTCCATGAGCGCGGGCTTGATCGGGCCCCGCCGCCGGCTCAGCGCATTCGACAGATATGCGGCATCGAGAGAATCGTCATTCGCTTCTATTCCAAGGCTCGGCAGCGCGGAGGCGGCTGTCGTATGAAAGGAGAGCGCTGAAAGCGCGCGACTGTCGTGCAGCTCGACCCGCGTGCCATCGGTGAGATCGATCAGAGCCCGCGTGAATCTGTCGGGCACCTGATCGGTGCGGCTCACGATCCAGTCGCCGTTCATCCTGAAGTGCGCGTGGAGAGCGGAGCCATCATCGAGATGCAGCAATTGATGCTTGCCCCGTCGTTCGACACGCACGACGCGTCGCTGTCGCAAGCGTCGCGCTTTCGCCGGCGGAAGCTGTCGTTTCAGCGACGAGTGGAGCGTGCGCACGACGGCAATTGTCTTTCCTTCGATGGCGGTTCGAAGACGCCGCATTGCGTTTTCTACTTCAGGCAGCTCTGGCATGGTCCCGGGTGCGAGGAAAAAAAGTACTTGCGCGTAAGACTCTATGCTCTAGCTTCACACTCGCAGCACTCCCGGAGTGTGCGCAACCTCCGACCCCGGTAGATGGATCAATCCGCCCCAAGATCGCTCAAGCACGAGTACGAACTGTACGTCGAGAACGCGATCGAAGATTACAAGGAATCGATCTCACGGTCGACTCTTCTCAAAATTGGAGACGAGGCGGTAGCGTCGCTTCAGTCGGGGATGCAAATCTCGATGAACGAGCTGCTGCTCGTCGTCGAAGTCGACAAGATCATCCGACAGCGCATCCCGTTGCCATCCTATGCAACCTGGCGGAAGCGCGAAATCAAGCGACTGAAGGAGCTCGAGGAGTTTCTGCGCCCCGAACACTGGGGCATCAGTCCTGACAGCCCGGTCGCGCGCGAGATCCGACCGTCGGCGGAGTCGCACGTGCTGGTCGCGGGGACGGAAGTGGCGAACGCTGCGGCGTATCTGGCGGCACACGGCTGCGCGGTGACCGCAATCAACGGGCTCTCGGACATGCGGGAGAGCGTGCTCAACAGCGCCGAGATTGCCCGACTCCCCGGACACATCGACCATTATTCCGAAGGACTGAACGAGTGGTCTCCGCCATCCGAGCAGTCGCTGAGTGCGGTCGTCTGCGCGCCCGCCGCGTTCGCCGGACTCACCGCCCGCCAGCGCGCCCGCGTGATCGCCGTCCTCCAGAGCGTCACCGAAGACGGCGGCGTCCACCTCGTCGAGACTCTCGTCGCAGGACAGTCAGGCGTCTCGCTGTCCGAGCTGAGGAAGAGCTACAAGGGGTGGCAGGTATCGGTGCTCGACGATGGCGTCACCGGCAGGTCGTTCCTGGCGCGGAAGGCCGTCGCATAACGACACATAGTGTCCAGGTTTCGCGTGTCCTTCTGAGACACCACACGAGCCGAGGCGCGTTAGCAATTTCCGTAAATACAACTAGGACACCATCTTAGCGTTCTGTACCAGGGCGGCATCATGGGTGCCTTAGGTGCGTGCACTCGGCGAACGTCGAGCCGTTACCTCAAGAGGCAACCATGAAGAAGACTCGTCAGCCAACCGAGCATCCAGAGCCGCTCGGTATCATCATTTCCAATGGAGACCGCGAAGAGCCCGCCACTGTGTTCTCCGCGTACATCTGGGGACCGGCACCAGAGCCGACCCGCGACCCGGCATCGCAGGCGGCGTAGCGCACGTTCCGTCTCCCGGACCTACTATTATATAGAACAGAGTCCGTCAGAAGCCCCGTCATCAAGGCGGGGCTTTTTTTTGGATGCCGGCACTCCTCGGAAGCCGGGTAATTGCCTTATGATAAACGACATCGCCCGTTAGTCGCATTCGTCTACCGGTACAATCCC
>JAHFCS010000099.1 GCA_023249395.1 Gemmatimonadota bacterium | reverse complement strand
CGACCGATTCCTCCTCGGCGCTGATCTTCGAAAGGACGTTGCGATAATCGAGGCCGCCTACAACGACGATGCGGGAATCACGGCCGAGTTCAATCTCAACATGCTCCGCGTTCTGAATCGCGAGCTTGACGCCGATTTCGATCTCTCCGCGTTCAAACATCGCGCCATTTACAATCCCGACCTTCACCGCATCGAGATGCACCTCGATTGCACTTGCGATCAGGCGGTGTCTGTCCCGGAGATCGGCGAAGTTCGATTCGCTGAAGGAGAATCCATTCGCACCGAGCTGAGCTTTAAGTACGACAGAGAGACCGTGGCGTCTCTTTTTCAGCGCGCGGGACTTCAGCTCGACGAATGGATGACGGGAGAGGACGAGCTCTTCGCTCTGGCACTCGGCAGCGTTTTGCGAGGCTCTCTCTGACGCCGCTCGACAGGAGTTCGCTGCCAGTCGCCGTCGAGACGCTCTTCGCGCCGGCGCATTCGGCCGAGCGGTCGATGAGCATCGGCGCCGAGCTCGAGCTGATCCCGTTCGATCCGGAGACGCGAGAGGTTATTCCGGTCATCGCCGCCAGCGGGAAGAATTCACTCACCGTGCTGCGAAGCGTCGCGAAATACGCGGCTTGGAACGAGATCGCCGCCGGAGACGACCCGCCATCGTGGTCACTGCCGGACGGGGGGCGACTCTCATTCGAGCCAGGCGGACAGCTCGAGCTGAGCAGTGCGCCGTCCGATAGCGCGTCGGCGTTGATTCGCGATCTGCAGTGCTCCGCTCAGCTGCTGGCGAGCGCCTTCGAACGCAATGACATTCTCCTCGAGGCGGTCGGAGTAGATCCTCATAACGACATCGCCGGCGTACCGCTCCAGCTCCACCGGAGCCGGTACGAGCGCATGACGCGCTACTTCAACTCGATCGGGCCGTCCGGCGCGCGCATGATGCGACAGACAGCCTCCCTTCAGATCAACGTCGATGCGGGGTCGCGACCCTACGAGCGGTGGGCGCTGCTCAATTCACTGGCACCGTATGTCACGGCCATTTTCGCCAACTCTTCGTTTTATTCTGGCAAGGCGACGGGTCATTCCAGCTACCGGGCACACCTCTGGCGAACGCTCGATACAAGTCGCACGGGCTTGCCTGTCGATACCGACAATCCTGCCGGCGCCTATCTCGACTTTGCGCTCGGCGCCGGGGCGATGATGTCCGCCTGTCAGGCTCCGTATCTGTCGTTCGCCGAGTGGATGGGCGGTGGCGAGGTCACGCGAGAGGATTGGGAGCTCCATCTCACGACGCTCTTTCCCGAGGTGCGCCCGCGTGGCTACTTCGAGCTGAGGTCGGCGGACGCGATCGCGCCAGAGTATCTCGCTGCTCCGATTTCATTCGTCGCCGGGCTTATCTACGACGACGCAACAACTCGGAACGCGTCTGAGCTCCTTTGTCCTGATTGTGCAACATTGGAGATAGCAGGCCGGACGGGACTGCGCGATTCGGCAGTCGGCGAGACGGCGATCCAGCTTGTCGATCTCGCACTCTCCGGTTGCGAGTCACTTGGCACCCGATATCTCTCTCCGGCCGACCTGGAATCGGCGGCGGATTTCTTCGATCGGTACACCCGTCAGGGGCGATCGCCCGGCGATGACTGGAGCTGAGCCCGGAACCGCGCTTCAGATCAATGGTGTTTCCAAGCGTCATGGCGAAGTCGAGGCGCTTGTCGATGTCAGCCTCACAGTTGCCGCCGGAGAATGCGTAGCGCTGGTTGGGGAGAGCGGATCAGGCAAGACGACGCTCCTTCGCTGTATCAACAGGCTTCTCGACCCCGACTCCGGGACGATCACCGTCGACGGTCGTGATACGCGATCGGTCGATCCGGTGGCGCTGCGCCGCTCCATCGGCTACGTCCCGCAGGACGGTGGGATTCTTCCGCACTGGACAGTCGCGCGGAATGTCGCGCTGGTCCCGGTGCTGCGTGGCATGAGTGACAGCGCGGCGCGCGCCGCGCGCGCGCTCGAGGCGGTAGGGTTTGATCCCGGTTCGATCGGAAGTCGATGGCCGCACGAGCTCTCCGGTGGGCAGAGACAGCGGGTCGCGATGGCGCGCGCACTCGCCGCAGGACAGAGATTGCTGCTGCTCGACGAGCCGTTCGGCGCTCTCGATGCGATCACGCGCTCGGAGCTGCAGCGTCAGCTGAAACGGATTCGCGAAGGCACACGGCCGACGACGGTCCTTGTGACGCACGATCTGCGCGAAGCGCTCTTCCTCGCCGATCGAGTCGCCGTTCTGCGCGAGGGCAGGCTCGAGCAGGTGGCAGACGGGGCGAGTCTGCGGCGAGCGCCTGCCACGGAATATGTAGCGCGGCTGCTGGCGCACGCGGACATCGTGCAATGAATGCTTTGGCGCATTCCCGATCGTCGCGAAGAACAATCGGCCTCATCCTGTTCTTCGGAAGCGCGGCGGTTCCCGTTATCATCCGTGGGCAGGTATCCGCAATCCGTCCTGTCGTCGTAGCGTCCAAGCCGTTCGGCGAATCGTTCATACTCGCCGAGCTTTTCGCGCAGATGCTCGAGCATCGTGGCTTCGTCGTCGACCGGCGGCCAGGACTCGGCGCCACCGAAGTGGCGTTCTCCGCGGTGCGATCCGGAGTCGTAGACGTTTATCCGGAGTACACCGGCACGGGACTGCTCGCCGTGCTGCACGAGCCACCCGAACGCGACCCCGAGGTGGTATTTGCCCGAGTTTCCCGGGAATTCATGTCCCGCTACGGAGTGCGGTGGCTTCCACCCCTCGGATTCGAGAATACCTACGCGATCGCCGTTCGCCGTGAGACAGCGGAGAAGTACTCGCTGGCAACGCTGAGTGATCTCGCCCGCGCGGCTCCGCGGCTGTCAGCGGGACTGACCGCGGACTTCATCGAGAGAAAGGACGGACTCCCCGGGCTCGGGTCAGCGTATGGAATGTCGTTCGCGAACGTTCGTCCCCTGGGCCAGGCGGTGAAGTACCAGGCGCTCGCCACTGGAGCAGTGGACGTAATCGATGGCTACTCCACTGACGGATTCATCGCAAAGTACAATCTCGTGGTACTTCGCGACGACAAGAGATTCTTTCCGCCGTACGAAGCAGCCGCTCTCGTGAGCCGGCGACTTCAGCGCGATCAGCCCGGCGCAATCGCGGCGCTGACGGAGCTGAGCAACCGTCTCGACGTCGGCACGATGCGAAAGTTGAACGGGAGACTCGAGGTCGGCCGAGAGCCTGTGGAGACGATCGCGCGCTCGGAGCTGGAGGCGCTTGGGCTGGTCGGCGTCAATGGCGCCTCCAACGTTTCAGCCGCTCCTCAAGCCCAGGGTTCGTTCGCGAGCTACATGTGGGCGCGACGCGCTCCACTAATGTCCGCGGTAGTGCGACATCTTCTACTCGTGGCGGTGGCGCTACTCGCCGGGATACTGGTGGCGATCCCACTCGGACTCTGGCTCGATTACGCCGGCCGCGCCGCGGAGCCTGTGATCCGCGCAATCGGCCTGCTCCAGACGATTCCGAGCATCGCCCTCCTGGCGTTCATGGTTCCGCTGATTGGAATTGGAGTTTGGCCGGCGCTCGTCGCGCTCTGGCTGTACTCGCTTTATCCGATCGTGCGCAGCACGTACAGCGGAGTGCGGGACGCGGACCCGAACGCCGTCCACGCCGCGCGCGCACTCGGCATGACGCCAGGTCAGATCCTCCGCCAGGTGCGGCTGCCTCTCGCCGCGCCGACTCTCCTTTCGGGGATCCGCACCGCGGCCGTGATCGCGGTGGGAACGGCAACTCTGGCCGCATTCATCGGTGCGGGGGGATTGGGCGAGCCGATCGCGACCGGACTCGCGCTCGCCGATACGCGACTCATCATGTCGGGCGCGCTTCCCGCCGCGGCGCTCGCGCTTGCGGTCGATGGGCTGCTGGGAATGGTCGAGCGTGCGACGACTCCCGCTCCGCTGCGGCACGCTGCACTCGAACGCCAGCGCGATCGGCTGCAGCGATGATGTTCAGTGCGAGCGTCGCATCGACAGCGATGGCGTGTGCACGCTGAGTCCGAGGTCGAACGCCAGATAGTTGACGCTTTGCCCCTCGGCATTGGGCGAAGTTACGCCAGGAATCTTCGCTTTGAGCTTCTGTCCCACGTAGCGCACCTGAGGCGTAAGACTCAACAGTCCCATGAACCCGAGATCCGCGCCCGCACCGACCTCGTATCCTGGAGTCCTATCGGTGGTCAGCGTGTTCGACGAGGAGCTCCCGTATCCTCCCTCCAGATCGTTGAACGTCACGCCACCCTTGATGAAAGGACGCACCAGCCCCATTCCCGGCGGCGAGAGCTTCACTCCAACGGTCACGCCCTGGAGCGTGTACTTCCCGGCGGATGAACAGGTCGTAGTCTCACAATCGAACTTGATGTGATCGAAACCTCCATAAACTCCGAACATTCCGAGACCAATGCCTACGTCGAGGCCATAGCCGAACCCGTTTTTCGCGCCTTCAATCACCGCGGCATTGGTAGAGCTCTGATTATCGGCGAACGATCCGGTCGGCACACTGCCCGTCCCGCGCAAGCCGAACGAGAGCGACTGCGCGCGCGCAGAGGGTGCGAGAACGATAATCGCCAGCATCGCGGCGGCGATCCGATGAGCTGCTTTCATTTACTGCTCCGATAAGAGTTGGTTCGCATCGAGCTGAAGCTCGCTGCGTTACAGATGCATCGAAAGAAGCGACCACCGCACCGCCAAGCCGAGGTCGAAGGTGATGTAGTTCACTCCCTGTCCATCGGGTGGAGGTGAAGCCACGCCCGGCACCTTGACCTTGAGGTTCTGGCCAACGTAGCGCACCTGCGGCGCGAGGCTCAGCAGTCCGAGCAGGGAGATGTCCGCGCCGGCACCGACTTCGTACCCGGGTGCTTTGTCGGTCGTCAGCCTATGCGAGGAAGAGCCGTAGCCGCCCCGCAGCTGGTTGAACGTCACACCGCCCTTGATGAAAGGCCGCAGCAGTGAGATTCGCGACCCGAAAAGCTTCATTCCGGCGCTCACGCCCTTGAGCGTGTAATTGCCGTCGGAGCCGCACGACGAGATCGAACAGTCGAGCTCGATCTGATCGAAGCCTCCGTAAACGCCCAATCTTCCGATACCGAGCGCGACATCGAGTCCATAGCCGAATCCATTCCTGGCGCCGTTTATCAATGTGGTATTGGACGCGCTCTGGTTCTGAGCGTATGCAACATCCTCAGCGAAGGAGCCGATTGGAACGCTGCTCGTCCCGCGCAGCCCGATCGACAACGACTGGGCGCGAATGGTCGGCGGTGTGGCAAGGGTCGCCAACGCGGCAAACAGGATTCCTAGAGCGACTTTCATGGAGCGGCAAGCAGGTGTGATGAATGCGGCATCATGGCCACGGTACGCGCGGGAATAATGAAGGTCAACGAGAAGATTCAGTGCAACGGGATCCGGCCGATGATCTGTCCGCCAATCAACCCGGTTGACACGAGTGCGAACAGCGCCGCAGTGACGACGACGGGATTCATTATCCTCTCTGTTCGTGCAAAGAGTAGCGCCAGCCCGAACGCCCAGATCCAGAACAGATCCGCGGTCCATCGCGCACCGTAACCATCGCCCAGGTTCCACACGCTCCAGCTGCCGTAGACGGCGATCATCACGACGACGATGGCAAGGGACAGCGCAGAAGCAAGTCGAATGCTCCTGTCACGCGTACCTGAGAATGCGGCCAGCCCCAGTCCACCCAGCGCCAGAAGAATCATTGGATGCCAGAGGACAATCCCCTTGTTGGAGCTCAAGAGAAACAGCACGAGTTGGTGCTGGTTTGGACTGAACCCGTATCCCGTTCCGGCGTAGCCATTGAAGAACCATTTGCTATAGAGCTCATGCCAGATGGACATCTGAAAGAACGTGAGCGGAAGGAACCCAGCCAGCGCACACGCGGAAGAAGTCAGGATCCGCTGAGTCTGCGAGGCTCGAGGCGGAGACTCTTGCCAATCCGGCGACTGCAGGGAAAGGAAGAAAAAAAGAATAGAGGGGACGAGGATGAGCGCATTGATCACGCGTGCCCACACCGTAAGCGACGCGAAAAATCCCCACAGCAGCGCCCACGCCTGCGGATGACGCGAGCCGCGCGCCCGCACGGCGCACCAGAATGAGAGGCTGACCGCAGCGAGAACAGTAACCCGCATGAGTGCCGACGTCTCCGCGTGTGCCGGCAACCGCGCGTCCGAGGACCATGAATGGAAAGACCGCCGCGCTCCACCCGATTGGGTATCTGTTGACTATTGTCGGTCGCCCGTTGATCTCGACAACCGGAAACATCATTCCGGCGGTGAGCTGATTGCCCGGGTCGGAATCCCCGTCCTCGAGCCACGATTGAGCCCAGGCGTAATACCCAGCTGGATCGGCGCCATTCGGCCGCGGTACTGCAACAGCGATATTTACCGACTGAAGCAACAGCATCACCGCGACCTGCGCGGCAGCGACGCGAGCCCACGACGATTTCAGAAGACGACGCACCGGATATCCGTCGATAAGTAATGCGTATATGTATCGGTGTGGACCTCAAGTCGCGAGCACGAATGCACGGGACATCGCTTCGATGCGGCGCTGAAAAAGTGGCCGCACTTGCCGCGCGTCTGCCAGCGTTGTCGATTTTGGCTCTGACCTCAACCCCGTTAGGAGCGATAGACCATGTCGGACGCGGCCCTCATCGAACGCCTTACGGCACATCGCACCATCGGCTCGGTGCCGCAATACCAGCTCCAGTGGCTGGCCGACGTCGGGCATGTCCGAACGTTCCAGCCGGGTGAAGTACTTACACCAAGCACCGGTCCGGTCACCGGGATGTACATCATCCTCGACGGCCACGTGTCGATTCGTGTCGATCGCGGTTCCGGCCCGCGCATTGTGATGGAATGGCATGGCGGTGACGTCACCGGCCTCTTGCCGTACTCCCGCATCCACGCCCCACCGGGCGATGTGGTGGCTGAGGAGCGCACCGAACTGCTCATGGTCAATCCCGCCGACATTCCGCGGATGATCAGCGAGTGTCATGAGCTCACGGGCGAGTTGGTGCACGTCATGGTCGATCGCGCGCGGGCCTTCAGGTCCAGTGAGCTGCTCGACGAGAAGATGGCGTCGCTCGGCCGACTCGCGGCCGGCCTCGCGCACGAGCTGAATAATCCTGCATCGGCGGTCGCACGCAGCGCGGAAATCCTCGTCGCCGAACTCGACGTGCTGGAGGAGGCGACCAAGCAGTTCTGCGCGTTGAACCTGTCCGATGCGCAGTGCCTGACGATCGCCGCGGTGCGCGATGAGCATCTGGCGACGCCCGT
>JAHFCS010000098.1 GCA_023249395.1 Gemmatimonadota bacterium | reverse complement strand
ATGTAGCCGAGCTCAGTGGTGCAGACGGGAGTGAAGTCCTTCGGGTGCGAGAAGAGGATTCCCCAGGAATCTCCGAGCCACTCATGGAAACTGATTCTTCCCTGGGTGGTGAAGGCCTCGAAATCAGGGGCGGTCTGGCCGATGCGGAGCGCCATGGTGAACTCCTCGTGTGCAGTTGGATGAGAGTTGGTTTGGGAAACTGGAGAGCGCAAGGGCCGGCATCAAGGATCGGGGGTCTTCCCGTCTTTCACCTTTCCGTTTACTCCGCGTTCTCCGCGTTCTCCGGGTCTCTATCGAACGATGTACGCACCCGAGCTTTCCGAGCCGCTCGAGCGCCATACCTAGCCTCACGCCGGAGGAAAAAGGCTGCACATTTAACGCGAGAAGACTTTGTGATCCGAGTTAGACTGTCGTACCTGGGTATAAAGCGGGCGTCCAACTTGCACAGGAGCGTGGCATGACCGTGCTCAACAACATCATCGACGTCATGGCGCAAGGGTCGAATCGGCCGGTCCGCCGGCTGCTCGCCTACTATGTGGTCGTCGCCGTCATCGTCGCGGTGCTTGCGTATTTCTTCCCCGACACCGTCAAGCACGTCGCGGGCAAGGGTCTGAATGCAGTCACCGCTACTCCGCAGATTCTCGAAGATGGGCTGACGGGATCGAAGGCCGTTCTTCGGGGATTCGGCGCCGGATCGCTCGGAGAGCTGGCGCTCATCACGCTGCTCAGCCTTCTCGGCACACTCGTGCTGATGCTGCCCGTTTCATGGGTGTACATGTCGGCGCGGTCGGTGCCGGGGCACAACCAGGGCGTCGTGCAGACGCTGATCATCCTGCCACTCGTCGTCGCCGGAATCATCATCGTCGTCCAGAACGGCCTCGCCCTGGCCTTCAGTCTCGTCGGTGTCGTCGGCGCGGTGAGATTTCGAACCAACCTGCGGGACACGCGAGACCTCGTCTTCATCTTCCTCGCCATCGCGGTCGGTTTCTGCGCCGGCGTCCAGGCGCTCGTGGTGGGCGCGATCCTGTCGATCGTTTTCAACCTGGTGCTGCTCCTCACCTGGCGGTACGACTACGGCCGCAACGTTCTGACGCCAACGGCATCATCTCAGTGGGCGGGACCGCTGGCGATACTCGCGAATCAAACCACCGAGAACGTCGTTCCCGACCGGGACCTCGTGCTGACGCTCACTCCCCAGAGCGCCGGCAGGCTCGCCGACAGATTCGACCGCGTGCGCAACGTGATCGGCAAGAAAAAGAAGAAGCCGCGGTACAACGCCGTGATGACGATCAGGACCGATAACGTGACCGAGGCGCAGGAGGTCGCGGAAAAAGTCCTCGGCAAGATGGCCAAGCGTTGGAAGCTCGATGAAGTCGTGACCAACACCGGCAAGCCCTCGGAGATCTATTATCTCGTGCGCCTCAAGAAATCCTCGACGCGTGACGAAGTCCTCACTTCCGTCCGCGATTTCGCGGGCGGGATGATCGACTCGGCTGACCTCGAGGTCGGCGAGCGTCTCCAGGAACAGGACACAGACAAGAACAAGGACGGCGACAAGGCATGAGGGGGACGTGCGCCATCACCCTGCTCGTCGGCCTGGCGGCGAGCGGGGCTGCCTGTCGCGATACATCAAAGACCGACGCCGCGCAGCCAGAGGCCGTCGAACAGGCACGCGAGAAGCGGCTGGAGAAGCGCCTTGCGCAGGCCGACGCCGGCTCCCGGCACGCCGAGGCGCTGGCGATCTGGATGATGCCAGCAGAGCTGAGGGAGATCTCGGGTCTCGCGCTCACTTCCGACGGGCGGCTGCTGACGCACGACGACGAGGTCGCAAGAGTCTATGAGATCGATCCGCGACGCGGGGTCATTCTCAAGAGATTCATGCTCGGTGACACTCCCGTGCGGGCCGATTTCGAATCGATCGCCGTCGGCGCCGGCTCGGTCTACCTGCTCGCCAGCGACGGAGTTCTCTACGAGTTCAAGGAAGGTGCGGATGGAGCGCACGTTCCGTACTCGGTACACGATCTCAAGCTGGGGCACGAATGTGAATTCGAGAGCATGGCTTATGAGGCGGACAGCGCTTCACTTCTGCTGCCGTGCAAGAAGGCGGCGAAGAAAAGCCTGCACGACCAGCTCGTGTTTTACCGCTGGCGGTTGCAGGGCCCGGATTCGGCGAGGCTCTCGATGTTCACGATTCCGCTGGCGCAGGTAGTCGGATCGAACGGGTGGAAGGGGTTTCACGCTTCGGATATGACAATCGACCCCACGACCAGGAACTACGTGCTGATCTCACACCTCGAGATGGGACTGGTCGTGGTCACACCCGCCGGACAGGTCGTGCGATCGGGGCCGCTTCCGGGACAACATCATCAGCCCGAGGGCGTCGCGATCACGCGCGACGGGATCCTGATCGTGAGCGATGAAGGATCGAAGAATCCCGCGGCGATTACTCTCTACCGATGGCGGCGATGAGACGGACGGTTGATTCAGCGCGATTCATTACGATCGGAATCGCCGCGATGGCAGGGCTCGTTACGATTTCGCCGCAAAGTGCACGGTCCCAGGGCACGCCGCCCCCGCTCAACGCCAGGGACAGTGTCGTCATCGAGGCGGGGCCCGATTACGCCGCCGGCGGTCTCCGCCGGAAGTGGCTCGGAGACAACTACCGCGATCTCTGGACGGCACCGATCAAGGTGCCGGTGCTCGACCTGAACACCTTTGCCGGCGGGATCAAGCCATTCAAGACAGGAGGCGGCAAGCAGGGCAAATCGCTGCGCTTCGTGACGGCGGACAGCACGGAGTGGGTCTTCCGGCCTGTCCACAAGACTTTCCTCGTGATAGGCAGGGAGTTCGACCATACGATCATCTGGTCGATCTTCCACGACCAGGGCAGCGCCTCGCATCCTACCGGCGCCATAGCCGCCGCGCCGATGCTCGGGGCAGCGGGCGTGCTGCATCCCAATCCCCGCCTTGCCGTCATGCCCGACGATCCCGCACTCGGCGACTTCCGCAAGGAGTTCGCGGGTGTGCTTGGAATGATCGAAGAGTATCCGACCAAGCCAAAGGACGCTCCCGGATTCGCGGGCGCGGAGAAGGTCATAGAGACCGATGAGCTTCTCGAAGGGATCAACAAGGAGCCACAGAACCAGGTGGACGCGCGCGAGTTTCTCACCGCGCGGTTGATGGATTTGTTCTTCGGCGACAATGACCGGCACCCCAACCAGTGGAAGTGGGCGCGGCTCGACAAATCGAAGGACGCGCTTTGGATCGCCATTCCCCGCGACCGAGACAAGGTCTTCGTCTCGTACGAGGGGATGCTTCTCAGGCTCGTCCGGATCGCGCTGCCAAGCCTCGTCACCTTCCGCGACAGTTATTCCGATCCGACAGCGCTGTTCGCGAACGCAACCGATTTCGACCGCCGTCTGCTGGGGAGCCTGGACAGGACGGTGTGGGATTCCGTTGCGACAGCTCTGATGCGAACGATCACCGATGCGGTGATAGACAACGCGGTTCTCGCGATGCCTCCGCAGTACGCGGCTTCGTCGCGTTCAATCGCCGCGCGACTGAAGATTCGCCGCGATCACCTGCGCGAGGCCGCCGACCTCTACTACAGCGAGCTTTGGCCGGTGGCCGACATCCACGCCACCGACGCGGACGACAATGCTACAGTCGTCCGCTCGAGCGACGGCTCAGTCGATATCGCCATCCGCTCCGGAGACAGCGCTCCCTGGTATCATCGCCGTTTCGATCCGGCTGAAACGCACGAGATCCGCCTCTACCTGCATGGCGGCAACGACAATGTGATTGTCACGGGGACTGCGGCTCGCAGCATTCCGCTCAGGATCATCGGCGGCAACGGCACCAACACTCTCGTCGACTCATCGGTTGTCGGCGGACGGGGAAATCCGACGCGACTCTATGACGTCGGGACGGTCGAAGGAGTGAAGTACGCGCCGGACTCGGCGGACATAAAGGCGAATGAGGACAACGCGTTCAACCACTCGTTCAATCATCGGCCGTGGGTGCGCGCTTACGGAACGCTGATTCCCCCGGCACTGGATCGTGGCAGCGCGATGAAGCCGATTGCAGGCGTCAGAACTCAGCGGGGTCTCGGAGTGATTCCTCACATCGGAATCGCCCGTTACGTGTATGGCTTCCGGAAGATTCCGTACGCGAGCATGGTGCAAGCCGACGCCGCCTATTCACTTGGGAGCAACCGATTCGCGATCGGAGTGGGAGCGGACAAGCGATTCGAGAGCTCGGATGTCCACCTGCCGGCGACGGCGGGCATCACGCAGCTCGAGGTGGTGCAGTTTCACGGCTTCGGCAACGACGTCCTCGACCTGCGCGGCAAGTTCTATGACGTGAGAAAGAGTGAATGGTACCTGCGTCCGGCGATCGGCGTGTCGCTCAATCCCGAGAGCGAGATCTCTCTCGGTCCAGTCATCCGCTACACCAGGACTGACAGCGTCGGGAATCGATTCATCTCGACCGAGCGGCCATACGGCTTCGCGCGTTTTGGCGAGGCGGGGCTCGAGCTCAAGCTGCGCTATGACTCCCGTGTGGTGCCGGATACAACGAAGCCAAGAGCCGTGCTCGACATCGCGGGCAGCGCGTATCCGGCGATCTGGGACGTCGCGAGCGCGTACGGAGCGCTCGACGGCGTGGCGTCGGCCTTCCTCACTCTGCCGGTGGGAACGAAGCCTGTCCTCGCATTCCGTGGGGGAGGCAAAAAACTGTTCGGTGACTTCCCATATTTTGACGCGGCCTTCCTCGGTGGATCGCACTCGCTCCGCACCGAAGAGCGGCAGCGATACGCGGGCGACGCTTCGCTTTACGGGTCTATCGAGCTTCGTGTACCAATCGCCAGATTTCCGTTGATTCTTCCACTCGACGTCGGCGTGCTGGACTTCGCCGATGCGGGGCGGGTGTACCTCAACGGCGATTCGCCGGGCGGCTGGCATACGGCGGCGGGCGCAGGATTCTGGGTGGGCATAGTGAACCCTGGCACGAGCATCAACGTCTTGTTTACGAATCGCCACGATCGGCGAACGGTGGCGAATGTCGGATTTGCATTCTGAGACCCGCGGCCATCGGCGGAAACGCCGGCCGCTTCTCACTCGTCCCCCGCAGTTTGCCTGCCTGTTCATATTCGCCTGCGTTCAGCAGGAGCGTTCCGTGCCTCCCCGGGCGGACGCATCGGCACAGCAGATTGCGCTGGCGGGCGCCGTTGTCGCAATTGGTGCGGGGGACATTGCCGTCTGCGGCACCCGCGGCGACGAGGCGACCGCCGCCATCGTCGACAGCATCCTCGTGACGGACAGCGTCGCGAAGGTGGAGACCGTCGTCTTCACGCTGGGCGACAACGCCTATCCCTCAGGATCGGGCGGGAGGTTCAATACGTTCTTGCGGTGCTTCAAGCCTTCGTGGGGCGACCCGAGGATATTCAAGGTCATTCGTCCGTCGCCGGGCAATCACGACTTCGAAGAACAGGGCGGAGTGGGATACTACAAGTATTTCGGCGACCGGGCAGGTCCTCCCGGGCTGGGTTACTACAGCTACGACCTCGGGGAATGGCATGTGATTTCGCTGAACTCGGAGATAATCGATGACCAGGTTCTTTTTCAGGAAGCGGCCGAACAGGAAGACTGGCTGCGCAAGGATCTGAAGGATCATCCCAGGAAATGCACGCTGGCCTACTTTCACCAGCCGCTCTTCAGCTCGGGCGACTTTCACGGGGATGCTCCTGCCGTAGCGGGATTGTGGAAGATCCTGTTTGACGAGGGAGTCGATCTCGTCCTCAATGGGCACGAGCATCATTACGAGAGATTTATCCCGCAGACGCCGTTGGGTGTTCCCGACTCGGTCACCGGCATCGAGGAGATAATCGCCGGGACAGGCGGGGCTCCGCTGCGCGGCATACGGAACCCTGTGGAGCCGAACTCAGCCGTCCAGATTCACGGCTACCTAGGAGTTCTCAAGCTGACACTCGGCACCGAAGAGTACCAGCATGCATTTCTGGATACCGAGGGACGAGTCTGGGATCGGGGCGGACGAAAATGTCATGACCCCCCGGTTCCTGCGCGTTAGCGTTCAATCATGGCGCGGATTTCTGTCCTGTCGCTCGCAATGGCACTCGCCTGCTACGGCGGCCCCGCGGCCCCCATCTCCGACATCGTCGGGACGTGGGGCGGTGACAATGCGGGATTGATCGCCACCGACACATCCGCCCATGTCCACATCGGCTGCACGCTGGGCGACACGAAAGGCCCGATCAAACCGGACGCGGACGGCCGCTTCGACGTCACAGGGTTGTACAACGTGGATGCGTATCCGGTGGATCGAGGAATCGTCCATCCGGCGCGCTTCCGTGGCCAGATCGTCGGCAGATCGATGACGCTGACTGTCGCTCTTACCGATACCGCGCGCCAGCTGGGACCGGTGACTCTGACCTACGGCAAGGAACCGAAGATGGGACCGTGCCCGATCTGTCGCACGCGAAAGTCGTAAAGTCCGAGCGGCATAAGTTTCGGCTTTTGCTTCTGGGCAGACTGCTGTACTATTGAGGCGCTGTATGCTGTCCCATGCGCCTGACACCGTCCCGTCCAGGCGTGTGCGCGCTCTCGTTCACACCCTACCAGCGGAGCACAGCATGGCCATCAACACGCAGAAGATCGTCGTCGGAGGACTCGCCGCCGGCGTCGTTCTCAACGTCATCGATTTTGTAACCAACGGGTACCTCCTGGCCGGCCGCATGAAAGCGGAAGCCGAGGCGTTCAAGCCGGGCCTCAGCGACTCGATGATGTCGGGCCAATCGATCGCGGTCTACGTGATCTCAGACTTCGTCATCGGCTTGCTCCTCGTCTGGACTTACGCAGCGATACGACCGCGCTTCGGCCCCGGGATGCGCACGGCGAGCTCTGCCGCGATCCTCTTCTGGCTCCTCGGATCGGTCTTGATGGCGGGGTACTTACAGATGGGGATGATGACGGCCGGGTCGTGGTTGCTGTACGTGGTCATCTGGCTGGTCAATCTGCTGCTGGCGGCCTGGGTTGGAGCAAAGCTGTACACAGAGGAAGGCCCGGCGGCATAAGGAGGGTCGGAGACCGAGCCGCTTGCGGGGCCATAGCCCCGCAAGCGGCTTAGCCCATCAAGGTCGTACCGCCCCACGCAGGACCAGCTTCCAATCGGATCCGAGCGCCGCAACAGCGGCGACGTAACTGTCTGAGTAGTCGATCACCTTGCAGACGAAGTCCCTGGTGATTTCAGCGACGAGCTCGTTACGCGCTTGCGTCTCGCCCGCTTTTTGGCCGCTCTCGAGCACCTTCCACACTCCGACGCCGTAGGCTTTTCCGGAGCCCTCGCGCCTCACCCATAGCGAC
>JAHFCS010000097.1 GCA_023249395.1 Gemmatimonadota bacterium | reverse complement strand
TTAGAACGGGACTTGCGGCCGCAATCGGCGCGCACATCGGCTATATAAACGCGGATGGCCAGGTCGCCGCGGAGGATGTTGTCCGGATTTTCGAGGCGACAAGGGGCGCGCTCCCGAATGCGGTCGTCAAAGCCCGGCGTCGCAATCGGCCGGATGGGGTCATACGCGCCGCAATATCGATCGTTTACAACGCGATCATGCCGATCCTCTTTAGCGGCATATCGGCGCGCGACATCAACGGCAACCCCAAGATCCTCCCGGCGAACGTGATGCGCCTGATGCAGCTCTCCTCCGACGATTGGTTTCTCGAGGCCGAGGTCATGCTGAAGGCGCGATACCTTCGTCTGCCTGTCGTCGAGGTGGACGTGCCATCGGAGCGGCGACGGGGCGGCAGATCGCACGTTCGCATTGGCACCGTAGCCGAATTTCTCTGGAACATCTCCGTTTACAGGCTGGGCGGACCGTGGCGGTCGTGGCGGGAGCAGGTAGCAAAGGTGGCCGCGTCCGAGGCGCGATGAGCGGAGACGTCGCCGCCGCGTCGACACACGCAGCTTCGCAAGTGCATCGCCGGCGCAACACCTGCCGCGTGTGTGGAAGCGACCGTTTGACCGTATTTCTTTCGCTCGGTCCCATGCCGCTGGCCAATGCGTTTCTCAAATCGCCCGATGAATTCGCCGGCGAGCCGCGATATCCGCTCGATCTTGCATTCTGTTCGAGCTGTTCGCTGGTCCAGATCGTGGATGTGATCGATCCCCGTACGTTGTTCAGCGAGTATCTCTACGTCACCGGAATTTCAGAGACGATCGTGGCCTCCAACCGCGACCATGCATCGGCGCTCGTGAAAGAGCTGAAGCTTGGCGCGCGCGATCTCGTCGTCGACATCGCGAGCAACGACGGAAGCCTGCTCCGCTGTTTTCAGAACGCCGGTGTTCGGACCTTGGGCATCGAGCCAGCCGCGAACATCGCTGAGATGGCGCGCGGCGGTGGAATCGAGACAATGACGATGTTCTTCGACGGAAGCGCGGCTGAGGGTGTGACGGACAAGTACGGTCGCGCGACAGTGGTGATCGCCAAGAACGTACTCGCGCACGTCGACGACCCGGCTGATTTTCTTCGCGGCTGCCGCGCGCTGGCGGAAGAATCAGGTGTAGTGTCGATTGAGGTTCCGTATCTCGGCGATCTGCTCGAGAAGCTCGAGTACGACACTGTGTACCACGAGCATCTCTCCTACTTCTCGATGACGTCGCTGCTCCAGCTCTGCGAACGCGCGGGGTTGACCGTGGAGCGCGTGCAGCGCGTCCCAGTGCAGGGTGGTTCGCTGCGGCTGCACCTTCGGAGCTCGTCGGCCGATGGTAGTCATTCCCGTGATGCGAGCGACATGGCCGCCAGAGAGGAGGGGGCGGGCTTTGCAGACCTGTCGCGCTACGAGCGGTTCGCGAACCACGTGCTGCGCAACCGCGAAGAGTTGCGCGGCCTGCTCCAAAGAGCAAAGGGCGACGGCCGGTCGATTGCGGCGTACGGTGCACCCGCGAAGGGCAACACGCTGCTCAATTTCTGCAGGATCGACACGAGTCTCGTCGAGTACACCGTTGACAGAAACCCGCTGAAGATCGGTCTGTTCACGCCAGGCACGCATCTACCGGTGTATTCGGTTTCGACCCTTCTCGAGCGTCAGCCGGATCTAACTCTTCTTCTGGCGTGGAACCTTGCCGACGAGATCAGGGATCAGCAGCGGGATTATGAAGCACGGGGTGGACGTTTCATCGTGCCGATTCCGGCGCCGCGGTTCGCGGATTCATCGTAATACTGGCGATTTACCACCGGGCTGGGCTTCAAGCGGTCACTCTCACGTCACGCGAATCAGCAGCTTTCCCGTCGTCCTACGACCCTCGAGCGCGTCATGCGCGTCGGCCACTTTATCGAGCGGGAACTCCGCTCCAATGCGCACCGATAGCTCGCCTTTGCGAATCCATTCGAACAGATCTCCGGCCCGCCAAAGCAGCTCGTCACGCGTCGCGATGTAGTGCGCGAGCATCGGGCGCGTGAGAAAAAGAGATCCCTTCTGGTTGAGCAGCATCGGATGGATGGGGTCGACCGGTCCGCTCGATTGCCCGAACAAAACCATCGTTCCACGTAGCGCGAGGACATCGAGTCCTGGAAGGAACGTCATTCTTCCAACCGAGTCATAGATCACCTGCACGCCGCGTCCCTCGGTGATCCTCCTGGTCTCCACGACAAAATCCTCCCTTGTGTAAACGATCACGTCGTCGGCTCCAGCGCCGCGGGCCAGCTCAGCCTTGGCGTCGGAGCCGACCGTGCCGATCACACGGGCGCCACGTTTCTTTGCGATCTGTACCAGGAGAAGGCCGACGCCTCCCGCCGCCGCGTGAACCAGACACCTGTCGCCTTCACGCAAGGGATAGGTGGAGACCGCGAGATAATGCGCCGTCATCCCTTGAAGCATGACCGCTGCGCCCAATTGCGCGCTCACGTCAGCCGGCAGCGAAACGAGCTTGGCTGACGGGACGACCGCATACTCCGCGTACGCGCCGATCACGCTGGCCCAGGCGACGTGATCGCCTTCGCGTACTTCATTGACGCCGGGTCCGGTGGCGACGACGGTGCCCGCTCCTTCCTCTCCCAGTGTCGCCGGAAGCGGCAGCTTGTAGAGCCCGCTGCGCTTGTAGACGTCAATGAAGTTGACTCCCGCCGCTTCAACTCGAATCAGCGCTTCGCCGTTGCCCGGCTGAGGAACTGGAACTGTCTCGAGGCGAAGAGTGTCGGAGCCACCGGGGCTGTGGATCCGGACGGTGCGCATCGTTGCTGGAGTAGAACCCATCAATCAAATATGCGACAGCGATAGAGCCTCCGACGCTGCCCGGGAGATTCTCAGGTCACCAGCCGTCCATGCGCAGGAGCAAGGTGTGCCGTGAAATGGCGCAGTACGGGAGGCGCCTCGACGATTCGCACGCCGCGGATCCTGGAAGCCATCCCGTTCACGTGCTGGACCACCTCGGCCACGTAGTCAACGTGGCTCTGAGTGTATACGCGCCTGGGGAATGCCAGCCGCACCAGCTCCAGCTCCGACGGGTGTTCGCTGCCGTCCGGGCGTCGTCCGAACATCACCGAGCCGATCTCCGCAGCCCGAATTCCGCCCTCGATGTAGAGGACCAGCGAAAGCGCCCACGCCGGATACTCAGATTGCGGGATGTGTGGCAGCATCCGCCTGGCGTCGAGGTACAACGCGTGCCCGCCGGTCGGAGTCACGATCGGCACGCCGGCCAGCAGGAGTTTCTCACCGAGGTATTCGATCGAGCGAATGCGATAGCGGAGGTAGTCTTCGTCGAGCGCCTCGTTCAAACCGACGGCGATGGCTTCCAGATCATATCCGGCGAGGCCGCCGTACGTCGGAAATCCTTCGGTGAGCACGAGCCGGGTGCGACACTTCACCGCGAGAGATCCGTTGTTCATCGCGAGAAACCCGCCGATGTTCGACATACCATCCTTCTTCGCACTCATCGTGCACCCGTCGGCGAGGCTGAACATCTCCTGCGCTATTGACCGTGGGGTGCGCGCGCACATCGAAGCCTCGCGCGTCTTGATCAGCCACGCGTTCTCGGCGAATCGGCAGGCGTCGATGAAAAGAGGTACTCCGAAGCGCCTGCACAGCGCGCTTACTTCACGGACGTTGATGAGACTCACGGGCTGGCCACCCTCCGAGTTGTTCGTGACCGTTATCATCACGAGCGGTACCCGGTCGCCATAGCGCTCGAGAGTGTCCTCGAGAGCCGCCGTATCCATGTTTCCCTTGAAGGGATGATTCGACACGGCCTGGGAGCCCTCGGCTATCGGGAGATCCAGCGCGATTCCTCCTGCGTCCTCGACGTTGGCGCGAGTGGTATCAAAATGAGTGTTGTTCGGGACGATGTCGCCCGGCCGGACCATCGTGTGGAAGAGAATGTGCTCTGCCGCGCGCCCCTGATGAGTCGGTATTACGTGGGTGAAGCCCGTGATGTCGCGCACTGACTTCTCGAATACATCGAACGAGCGCGCGCCGGCATACGACTCGTCGCCCTTCATCATACCCGACCACTGAAAGACGGACATGGCGCCAGTGCCGGAGTCGGTGAGGAGGTCGATCAGGACGTCGCGCGCCTTGAGAAGAAAGACGTTGTTGTGTGCCGCTTCTATCGCCGCACGGCGTTCGGCCTCGGTCGTCTGGCGGATCGGCTCGACCGTCTTGATCCGGAATGGCTCGATGATCGTCTGAAACTTCATCGGATCAGATCAACGGCTCGGCTTCGGCGACTCATGGGTTGGCTCCCGCCGCGACGCGCGGACACGAAAAGGTGTATCCATAACCCTGCCGCTTCGATCGTTGTCTGTCTGTCGGAGATGCCCCGACCGGAAGTCAGGGAAATCCGGTTCCAGGAAGCGCTCAGCGCGCTACTTCCTGGCCAGTTGAGCTTCCTGTCGATCGTGCCCACTGCGACGCGTGTTCGTTCTGGCGATCTCAGCATGACGCGGGGATTACATCAAATGTGAAACTTGACAAGGAGCGTCTCGAAGAATAGCGTCTGCAATCGAGACCGGTAAACGACGCTTGCGGCGACGGATTTCTTCCGGCTTTCCCGGCTCTGAAAAACTGTGTCTCTTGCAGCAGGCAGTCCACGGATGCGTACCGCACGACGAGGAGACGGTATGATCAAGTGGTTTCCGATGCCCTCCCAGGGACGAAGAAGCACGCGGCCCACTATCCCCACCGGGCGCGCCGCCGTAACAACGGTGCTGGTGCTAAGCACACTCGCTCTTGCGCCTCCCCGGGTTACGGGCGTTCACTCGGCGCGACGCGCGCCTCCCGATAATGCGGCCGGTCCGTATGCGGTAGCCGGACTGATTCACATGGCCCGCTCCGACAAGGCGGGCTTCCGCGCGGATGATCGGGGAATTGCGCCAGATTATAACCGGCGGTACGCGCTCGCCCGGCACAGCAAGGTGTTGATACCTGCGTTCGCGCGTAAGTTTTCGCTCCCGTGTTCCGCCTGTCACACCGTATGGCCCGAGCTCAATAGCTTCGGACAGCGGTTCCGGGACAACGGATATCAGCTCGGGAATGATCGGGACGCCCCGATCTGGCAAAATCCTTCCTACTTTCCCCTCGCTGTCCGCACGACGCCCCAGTGGCATCTGGAGCGCACCACGCGCCAACCGGTAGATGCCGTAAGGGGAGATCCGACGAGTGGGAAGGTCGAGCGAACGATCACGCAGCAGGGCTTCGACCTTTCCGGCGTCGATTTTCTGATGCTGGGCACGCTTCATAAGAACATTTCATTCGGGTTCATTGCCGCGGCGGAAGATGGCAGTCTGGGCGTCGAGGCGGCCTATGTCCGATTCGACGATCTGTTCAACTCACACTGGGCCAACTTCAAGGTCGGAAAGTTCGAGCTCGACAACCTTGTCTCGGAGAAGCGAGGCGTGTTTCTCTCCGGCAACGGCGGCTTCTATCAGAATTATCATTTCGCGCCAGTTGGCGATGCCACGACCTTCGGTCTCGGCGACAATCAGATCGGCGCGGAATTCTCAGGCCACTCTGCTAACAGCTACACGAGGTACGGCGCTGGTATCTTTGGGACCACCGATGGCGAATCCGGCGTTGCGGGTGGACGCGCCTACGACGCCTCACTGACCTTCAGTCAGGCGTTCGACGCAGGAAGCCTGGGCATTCAGCGAATTGGCGCGTACGCTTACGTCGGGCAGAGGCCAACCGTGTTCGAGACCGCTGACGGCGAACCGATTGCCGGCACGGGAACGGCCAACAAACCGTTCCAGCGGTATGGCGTGGCTGGCGATTTCTTCTTCGGAGATCTCGAGTTGATGCCTCTTTACATGCGCGCGCAGGACGACGCGTACCTCGGTACCGCGACGCCCGGCGACGAGCCGCTTCCGGCTGGTGCGCGGGCACCGAAATGGAATGGCGGCTTGCTCGAGGTGCACTATTACCTGGACCAGCAAAACGTCCTGACGCAACGCAGCGAGTTCATTCGGATGTCGCAGCAGGCGTTCCCGAGCACTCCTGGCAACCTGGGAAACATCGACGCCTACTCCTTTGGGTATCGCTGGTATCCGATGATGACCAGCCGGGCCGGCCTCGCCATTCATTCGGAATTTTCAATGGCAAAGACGATAGGGAATGTTCCGTTGAGCGGTTTGGGTGTCGGGCTACCGCCACTCTCTCAGGCGACGGCGGTATGGAGCCGTTCATTGCTGTTCGCGGTCGACTTTGTCTTCTGAGACTGGAGGCTCGTCATGACACTGTACACATCACAGCGACGTTTGATCGTGACGCTGGGCGTCCTGGTGTTCGCGGCCGCGAGCGTGGGCCCGGCGCAAGAGGTCCGCATCGGAAATCTTACGGGGCATGCGGCAGCGGGCAAAAAGGAGTATCGTCGATTTTGCCTGGGTTGCCACGGCCCCGATGGCGACGGACTCGGAGAGAACGCGCAGTGGATCGATCCGAAGCCGCGTGACTTCACCGCCGCGGTGTTCAAGTGCCGGTCCACTCCCACGGGCACTCTTCCCACCGACGACGATCTCTATCATTCGATCGAGCGCGGTTTCGCCACCACCAACATGCCATCATGGCTGCCGCTCACCGGACAAGTGCGGGCTAACCTGGTCGCGTACATCAAGACGTTTTCTACGCGATGGAGTGAGGGGCATGGAGCGCCGATCGTCATCCCCCCTGAAACTCCGCACACCGTAGAGAGCATTCTTCGCGGAAGGGCGCTCTTCCAGAAGATGGAGTGCTGGAAGTGTCATGGACCCGCCGGTCGCGGAGATGGTCCGTCCGCAATGACGCTTACCGACAGCAAAGACCATCCAATCATGCCGCACAACTTTTCAGACGGAAGCCGCTTCAAGTGCGGACAGACGAACGAGGATCTCTACCGGGTTTTCATGACCGGCGTCGACGGCACTCCGATGCCATCGTTTGCAGATAACCTGAAGCCAGACGAAGCCTGGGATCTCGTGCACTTCCTGCGCACACTGCAGCCGCTCAAGACCCCTGAGGCAGCAGTCTGGAAACCCTGGTTCTCAACGCACGCGAACACGCTCAAGCCCATCGGCCCCGAAACCGAGCAGCACTGACCTTCAACCCTACTGAGAAGCGACATCCAGATGCATAGAAGAAACTTTTCCATCCTCGTACTGGCGGTTTTGGTATCGGCCGCCTCCGGCACTCCACTTCACCGGTCCGCGAAGATCGCTGTAGCACCGGGCAGCATCGAAGGCACGATAACCTACACGGGCACGCCGCCGAAGATGCGTCCGATTGACATGGCCAAGGAGCCAACCTGCGCCAAACAACACGCGACACCAGTGCTTACGGAGGCCGTCGGTGTGGGTCCCGGCAATACTCTCGCGGACGTCGTCGTTTATGTGTCGGCGGGCGACCAGGGCGCGCCTTCC
>JAHFCS010000096.1 GCA_023249395.1 Gemmatimonadota bacterium | reverse complement strand
TGATTCTGTCTCAACTCTCCGACAGTCGAGCCAACACCGACGCCACTCGTCGTCCGGAAGAAAGGATCGCCGCTCGCTGCGCGTCGAATTGTCCGCTTCGCTTCGTCAACGAAAATGAGAATGGGCGCTGATCCTTCGCCGACCGAAATGGCGCGTCCATTCGCCGGCTGGCCCTCGTCTTCGCGAAGCGCGGAGTCGCGAACGGCGCAGAGCTTGTTCAGGTCAGCGAGTGGCATCCCGATCTGTGCCTGCCCGATTCCCTTTGTGGTGATGAGAGTCGAGCCCGGTCTTCGAGGGCAAATCTGGGGAAGAGGATTGCTCGCCTGCTGACGCGCCGCTACCGACTCTGGTGGCTCCGGGACGTCAACAACTGCCGTGTCAGCCGCATTCTGTGTGGAATCGACACGGTTGCAGGCCTGCGCCAAAGGGAGCCAGAATGCCAGTGTCATTTTGCGACATAGAGCCATGCGTTGGCTCGATCGCGGATAATTCCGCGTCTGGCACCTGGTACCTGGTACCTGGTTCTTCATTTCTTCACGTTCATTTGATCGAGTGCGGCGCGGAGCCCGCGCGCCAGACCCGCTGCGTCGTCATTCGCCCAGAAATGCATGAAGAAAAGACGGGGCTGCTCGGTGAGCATGTGGCTGTGCAAACCGGTGACCTGAATCCCATTCGCCCGGAGAGCCCGGATCACGGGATTGACCTCGTTCGCCGTCATCACGAAGTCTCCGCCGATCGCTGCGCGATTCTTTCCGGTGGGTTGGAAGTTGATGGCGGTCGCCACTCCCATCGATGGCGGGATCTCGTGCATCATGGGCGGATTGCCCTCACCGACGTCCATGACCGGCTCGGCCCGCGCGACGCTCACCTGGTAGACGCCGCCGTTGATCCTGCCTGAGCGGCCGAGTGTGCGTGCCAGCTCAGCGGTGTCCAGCTCGAACGCGGGTTCCTTCGTGGTGCTCGAAGATGTATCCATCGGCGTTCCGGTCTGCGTGAGCGCGGACTCGATCGCGCGCGCGATACCGACCGCGTCGCCACTGGCGCGAATGTGCATGTACATCACGCGGGGTGATTCGCTGAGCAGGTGATTGTGCAGGGCCGTCTGCTCGACGCCGCCCTGCTGAAGTCGGTCGATCACGCGATTTGCCTCCGCCTCTGTGACGACGAGGTCGCCCATCACCATCGAGTGTCCGGGATCGGTCTGCTTGAATGCGACCCAGGAGCCAAGAGCGAAGGAGGGTTTGAGAAGCACACCGCCGACCAGGACATGCAGATCGCGCCGGGGGAAGCCGAACTTGATCACATCGCCCGGCTGCATCTGTCCCGCGCGGCCGAGCGCTTGTTCGACGAGGTGCCAATCGGCGGGCGATGGCTGCTGGGCGTGCGCGTTCATTTCCGGCGAGAGGGCGAAGAGCGTCGAGAGCGCCCAGAATACGCGCAATGCAGCCGGCGTGGTGGAGGAGATCATTGATTGGCCTTCGCGGTGGTTAGTCCAATAACAATACATTACTCCGTTCGGAAATTCGGATGCACGCCACGAAACCACCCTCCGTACCCTAATCACATCCAGTGATGTCGCTGTGCCTCAGGACTGCCGTCAGGCTGCTCATCATTGGTGTCGTGCTGACGGTAACCTCTTTTCGCGCATTCGGTCAGACAGATAGTGTGAGCGTCAAGCTGCGTGTCGGCGGTCTTTCCGGAGAGATTCGGCTCGACGGAATGCTCGATGAGCCGGCGTGGCAAGCTACCGACTCGATATCGAACCTTACTCAGACAGAACCGTCAGAAGGCGCTACGGCATCAGCGCGTACCGTCGTCCGAGTCGTGATGGACGCGAGCGCAATCGTGATCGGCGTCCGAGCGGATTATCCAGCCGGCGTCAGCATCGTCAGCTTTGCGCGCGATCGTGACGCGACGCTCGACAGCGAGGACCATATCCGGATCACCCTCGATACCTATCTCGATGGGCGTTCGGGCTATGTGTTCGCCGTAAATGCCAACGGAGCTCGGTATGATGCGCTCATCTCCGGCCAGGGTGGAGACGCTGACAGCAACTGGGACGCAGCGTGGGAGGCCGCCACTCTGCGAACGCCAACCGGTTGGTCGGCGGAGATACGAATTCCCGTGCGAAGCCTGCTGTATCGTCGCGGGCTGACCGCCTGGGGATTCAACATCCAGCGGCGGATTCAGCGACTCCAGGAGACCGATCGCTGGGCAAGTCCCGAGCGCGATTACAGGATCACACAGATGAGCAGAGCGGGACGCATCACCGGTCTCCCTCCCCTCGATCTCGGGCTCGGCTTGAGTGTTCGGCCGTCGCTTTCAGGAAAGGCCGGCCATTCAGCACCTGGCGTCGCACTCGATTCACATGCCGCTGCAAGTCTCGATGCCACGCAGCGCGTCGGCGCGAATACCATTGCATCGCTCACCGCGAACACCGACTTCGGAGAGACCGAAGTAGACACAAGGCGCACGAATCTCACGCGCTTCCCGCTTTTCTTCCCCGAGAAGCGAACGTTTTTCCTCGAAGGCTCGGACATTTTCGAGTTCGGCCTGGGGCTCGATGACGATGTTCGCGCCTTCTTCAGCAGACGCATCGGCTTGTTGAGCGGACGCGAGGTCCCGCTCGATGTCGGCGGCAAGGTGAACGGCCGCCTCGGCGACACGAACTTCGGCGGTCTCGTCGTGCGGACCGGTGGGCTGGACACCCTGGCGACGGCGACCACGATGGGCGCGCTTCGCGTGAAGCAGAATGTGCTGGGCGAATCGTCTGTGGGAATGATCGCGACCGTCGGCGATCCAAACGGATTGCGCGACAGTTGGCTGGGCGGCACCGACCTGAACTACCAGACGTCGCACTTTCTTGGCGGCAAAAATTTTCGTACCGGCGTCTGGGGTCTGGCGATGAACCGCGCCGGGCTGGGAGGCCGAAAAACTGCCCGCGGGGTGAAGGTCGATTATCCCAACGATCTTTGGGACATTGCGCTCAAGTACAAGTGGATCGATGACGGATTCGAGCCGTCGCTCGGATTCGTGCCGCGGCCCGGCGTGCAGATCGCCAGCCTCGGCGTGGACTACAGCCCGCGTCCCACCCAGCCGATCGGTCCGCTACACGTGAGGCAGATGTTCTACGAATTTCAATCGAGCCTGGTCACGAATCTCGATGGCCGCTGGGAGAGTTACCGGATATTCATGGCACCGGTGAATTGGCGGCTCGAGAGCGGGGACCGATTCGAGTTCAACATCGTCCCGGCCGGCGAAAGATTGAAGGAGCCCTTCGAGATCGCCGATGGAGTGACTATCCCCGCCGGCAGGTACCATTGGAGGAGATATCGCCTGGAGGGAGGATTGGCGGCGAAGCGGACATTCAATGGGCAGCTCACCTGGTGGTTTGGAGGTTTCTACGGTGGCAAGCTCGATCAGATAGAGCTCACGACGGCATGGAGGCCGTCACCTCTCTTCATCATGGAATTCACAGGCGAGCGCAACGTTGGACGGCTTCCGCAGGGCCGATTCACCGAAAACCTCGTCGGCACGCGACTGCGTCTCAATTTCTCGTCCGACCTCCAGCTCAACGGCTTTCTCCAGTACGACAGCCAGTCGCATTCATTCGGAACCAACACACGGCTCAGGTGGACTTTCGATCCACTCGGCGATCTGTTCGTCGTTTACAACCACAATCTGCGTACGCTTGACCGCACGGGCGGTGATAGCCGGCTGGCTTTCGAGTCGAACCAGCTCCTGGTCAAGGCGCAGTACAACTTCAGATTCTAGCGCGGAACGAGCGCGATGATTCTGAGCGGCGCGCCCGATCCGCCGCCGATTTTCATCGGCAGCGCGACGACCCACGCGCCACGCACGGGAACCGAGTCGAGATTGGCGACGTTCTCCAGTCCCGGCACTCCTGCGGCGGCCGAGATCTGGTGGACGATGAAGTCCTTCGACTGACCGTAGTCGATGCTCGGAGTGTCCACTCCGATCGCGCCGGCGTGTCGCTCGCCGACGAGAATGCGCGCCGCGTCCGCGCCGTAGGAAGGGAAGTGAAGCTTGTCGGTGGCGCCGGGAGTATCGTCGCCGAAGTATGCTTTGCGATTGCCGTATCGTTTTCCCCAGCCTGTGCGGAGAAGGACGATCGCACCGGATGGTATGGTGCCGTTCGCTGATTCCCAGGCGCGGAGATCTTCGACCGTAAGGCGATAGTCAGCGTCCGTCGCGGTGCGCGAGGTGACGTCGATTACGATGGCCGGCGCGACGAGCTGTCGCGCCGGAATTCCATCGACGCTCACGCCACGCTCGGAGAAGTGGATCGGCGCGTCGAGGTGAGTGCCGCCGTGCTCCGGGGCGGCGAAGAGATTGGACGAGTAGAAGTAGCCGCCGGGTGTGGGCCCGCGCGCCAGCTCCTTGAGCTCGAATCCGCTGGGTGAGTTGGGCCAGTAGAGTGTATGCGCGTCGAACGCGTAGGTGAGATCGACGACATTCATGTTGGCGAGGTCGGCCGAGGGCCGCGACATCGTTGCGCAGCCGACGAGAAATGGAAGGAAGAAAACGACCGTTCGAGTTTGCATCATCGTGTCCGGGCGACAAGTTGCCTGTAACGTGGGACTATTGGCGCATCATCTTCGCGCATCGTGGACGGAGACGCCACGCACTCGATTGGCGTAGTCGATGATCTTCACGTCAGCCGTAACGAGCGACGCTCCGTTGAGCTGCGCAGTGGCGATCAGAATGCGATCTGCCGGATCGCTCGGCGGCGCACCGGGAAGTCGTGTGCTTTGAATGAGTGCTGCTCTTTCGACAGGAAGATATGTCACGCCCGGAGCCGCAGCGGCTCGTTCGAGCCAGACCATAGCATCGATCGAAAAGAGTTTTTGTCTCCTTGATTTGTTCGCGACTTCCCAGAATGAAATGTCGGAAACGAGAAGTTGTCCGGCTTTCGCTCGCTCACGCAGAAACTGCAAACTTTTTTCCGCGAGACGCCGCAGGTCCTGCTCCAGCATCCAGATCCACACGTGAGTGTCGAGTAGGAGAAGCCCTGCTGGCACGTTAGGGGTTATTGAGCGGATCGGATTCCGATTCTCCCCAAGGTTCATCATTCGGCTCGAGGAATGCGTCCGCGTTGATGACGGTGCCGCGCAGCCATCCGACGGGATCGCCATGACGCGGTTCTACGGGCGTGAGCTTCGCGAACGGGACTCCGCGCTTGGTAATCACATACTCCTCGCGGTCCTCCTTGACCCTGTCGAGGAGATCCAGACAAATCGCTTTGAACTTTCCTGCTGGAATTGATTTCATGGTCGTGGTATATGACTATGGTCATATTACATGGTCACACGCAAATTGGCAATAGTGCTGCGGGAGACCTGGCAACAACCGGTACGTGCTTGAAGTCTCGTTCATTTCGAGTAACGAGATAATCTGCACCCGCTACGAGAGCAGCAGTCGCCGTAACCGCATCCTCGAAATCCTTCAGGCCGAGTGCGAGAGCTCGTTGAAAATCGGCCGACGTCATCGGTACTGCGTCGCACATCTGGAGAAGATCAGCGACCGTTGTTAACGCTGCAGCCCGACCATTCTTGCGCGCGACAATGTAATAGGTCGTTGTGATCGCGTGCGCTGCCACGAGCCCAATCGCCCGCTTTTCAGAAACTCTGTTCAGGAGTGCAGCCGAATCCGTGAACCATTCTTCACGGGGAAGAACTACGTCGAGAATGACATTGATGTCGATGAGAAGCCTGAGTGGCGGCGGTGTCATTTATTTCCGCCGTATTTCTTCATCAGATATTCGTGGTAGTCGTCTACATCGATGGGTCGTTTTGTTCGCTTCTTTGAAGACGCCGCACCGATCAATCGCTTGACGGCCGGCGTATACTCGACGTCGGCTTCGATAGGGAGCGAGCGAAGAAAGTCGCTGACCAGCTGCGAGAGATTCGTTTTATGGATGCGGCTGTATTTCTCTCCGTGCTCGATTGCGTCTGGGTCGAGATAAAGATTCCTGGCTCTGCGCATAATATCATTAAAACTATACGCAGACCCCTTCCGGCTCAACCCTTGCTTTCGGTATTTGTTCGGTACTACCATAGGTATATGTCCGTCGAGCTCCGAGCCCACACTGCTTTTTCCTTCGGCGACGGAGCTGTCACACCGGAAGCACTAGCGAAGAAAGCCGCAGAGCTGGGATACCATAGTATTGGAATAACCGACAACGCCGACATCGGCGGCATCGTTCGATTCTGCCTGGAAGCAAAACGCGTCGGCATTCGCCCAATCGTCGGCGCAGAGCTCAACGTGGACGGCCATCCCGTTGGATTGATTGCTCGCACAGCGGAAGGGTATCGCAACATCGCTGCGCTCATTACACGCGCGCGCGTTCATTCCGATCTCAAAGGCTGGCAGAAGGGACAGAACGCAAAGCTGCGCGGACGGCCACGCGTAAGCTGGAAGGATGTCGCTGAGCGAAGTGCAGGAGTGCATGCGCTCACCGGACCAGCTACTGGCCCGATCGCATCAAAAATCCAGGCCTGCGAGTACTCGGCCGCAGCTCGCACGCTTTCTCAATGGCGTGAAGTATTCGGCGATCGCCTTGCCGTCGAAGTTCAGCTTCATCACACCGGTGGATGCGAAGCAGCGCTCGCTGCCGCGCTGATCGAGGTCGCCGAGAAGCATCGCGTACCTTGGGTTGCAGTTAACGATCCGCGGTATATCGATGAGAAGAGTCGCCTCGTTCACGACATTCTCACTTCGCTGCGTTACGATCTCACGATCGACGAAGCGTCAGCGCGCGGACTGCTCCATCCGAATGGCGAGTGGCGCCTGCTTTCGCCCGCAGAGATGCGCGAGCGATGGAAGGGAAGAGAGGAAGGGCTCGTTGAATCGGAGCGCATCGCGTCCGAGTGCAACTTTTCTCTCGCGTGGATGCGGCCGCCGCTGCCGAATTTTCCGGTTCCACCCGGATGGAGCGACGACACGTGGCTGCGCGAGAAAGTGTACGACGGCGCGCGCGAGCGATGGGGCGCAATCTCCGACGCGCAGATGAATCAGATCGAGCACGAGCTCGGCATCATCAAGCGCCTGGGATTCTCCGGATTCTTTCTCGTGATGCATGACGCGATCCATTACGCGCGCGGCAGGAACATCCTCTGCCAGGGACGCGGCAGCGCCGCCAACTCCGCCGTCGCCTACTGTCTCGCCATCACCGCGGTGGATCCCGTCGCCAACGGACTTCTCTTCGAGCGGTTCCTCTCAGAGATGCGCGTTGACGGGCTCACCGAGGCGCCCGATATCGACGTGGACATCGAGCACGACCGACGCGAGGAAGTCCTCGACTACATGTACGACCATTACGCCCGCTCGCACTCGGCAATTGCGTGCATCGTGCAGACGTATCGCGCACCCAACGCGCTGCGCGATTCGATGCAGGCGTTCGGGTATCCAATCGAGCTGGCGAACGACATCTCCAAGCGCCTGCACCACGACGATCCCATT
>JAHFCS010000095.1 GCA_023249395.1 Gemmatimonadota bacterium | reverse complement strand
CGGCCGCACCGGGCAGTCCGGGGATCAAGGCCTGGCCCAACCCGTCCCGTTCTGGATGCCCAACCAGCTATCCGTTCATAATCTGCTTCCGCAAAAAGTCGTGCTTCCGGCGCTTCTTGTCGTCGCCGCGATCCTTCGGCTGAAAGATCTCGGCGACGGCATGTGGTTCGACGAGATCAGCACGCTCGTTCAGTACGTCCGCCCGCCGCTCAGTCACATTCTCACCACGTTCGACAGCAAGAACCAGCATCTGCTGTATTCGGTGCTGGCGCACGGCTCAGTCCGAATGTTCGGGGAGAGCGCCTGGGCGCTCCGACTTCCGGCCGCGATCCTCGGCGTTGCCAGCATCGGCGCGCTGGCGTGGTTCGGCGGCCTCATCACTTCGCGAAGAGAAGCTCTCGCCGCCAGCGCTCTCCTGACATTCTCGTATCATCACGTCTGGTTTTCGCAGAACGCCCGCGGATACACAGGGCTTTTGTTGGCGGCTCTCGTCGCGAGTGGGATCCTCCTGAAAATAACTGCCCGCATCACCTGGAGCTGGAGACTGGCAATCGGTTATGGACTCACGATGGGGCTTGCAGTGTACATGCACATCACGGCCGGCCTCATTGTGATCGGCCACATCATCTGGTGGGGATCACGCGCCCTGTTGTTAAGGCGCGGAGAGCCTCGATCTGGCGCGACGTGGCTCCCGCTGGCTGGCTTCGCGCTCGCTGTTCTCTTATCACTCGTATTCTACGCGCCTGTTCTGCCGAAGCTGCTCCCCACACTCCTGATGCCCGACATGGGCGGAGTGACGGGCGCATGGAAGAATCCAGTCTGGTTCGCTGCCGAGACCGTGCGAAGCCTTGGCCGCGGGCTCCCTGGTGGATGGCTGACGCTCGGAATCGCGTCTCTTGTGACGATCCTTGGCTTCGCGAGCTATGCCAGGCGCAATCAGGCAATAGTGTGGCTAATGCTGCTTCCGGGAATCGTTACCGGCATCGCGATGCTCGCCAGCGGACAGAACCTCTGGCCCCGCTTTTTCTTCTTCGCCGCGGGCTTCGGCGCATTGATCGTCGTCCGCGGACTGTTCATCGCGGCCGAGCACATCTGGCCCGCCCGGGCCGCGACGCTCGGAACAGTGGTGGCCGTGCTTCTCGTAATCGCCAGCGCGACCACAGTGCCGCTGGCATGGCGCCCGAAGCAGGACTATCTGGGCGCGCGGGCATTCGTCGAGAGATCACGCGGCCAGGGTGATGCGATCGTCACCACGGACATGACCGATCTTCCGTTCAGGCAGTATCAGCGCCTCGATTGGCCGGTCGTAACTGACAGTCAGGCGCTTGCAGCGATAGAAACCGCTCACGGCCGAACGTGGGTCCTTGTAACGTTCCCGGTACGCCTCGCTTCGGTGCAGCCGGGGCTCTGGAATTACATACGACGTCACTATGCCAAGGCCGCCATATTCGATGGGACCATTGCCGGAGGCGAAATACTCGTGATGACAAGATGACGGGCGAGGCGGACCCGAATGAGCAAGGAATTGTCGAGGAGATAATCGATGCGCGCGACCGCGTGCTCGATCGGAAAGTGTCTGTCGTCATCCCGGCGTTCAACGAGGCCGCTCATGTTGCGGCACAGATCCGCGATGTGCGCGGCGTCATGGAGACCACCGGCTGGACCTACGAGATCATCGTCGTAGACGATGGCTCGACCGACGGCACTGCCGAGCGCGCCGCCGAGGCGGGCACAGGGGCAATCGTACTCCGCCACCGTCGGAATCGCGGGTACGGCGCCGCATTGAAGAGCGGAATCAAGGCCTCGCGCTTCGATTGGATTCTCATCACCGATGCCGACGGCACTTATCCATGCGTGGCCATTCCCAGGCTTCTAGCCGTCGCTGCCGGCAGTGACATGGTCGTCGGTGCCCGGACGGGAGATTCGGTAGAGATTCCGTTCGAGCGGCGTGCCGCCAAGACGTTCTTGAGGTTGCTGGCGAGTTACCTGGCCGGAATGAAGATGCCCGATCTCAACTCCGGTCTGAGGCTGATGCGGAAGGACCTCGTGGAGCGCTATGAGCATCTTCTGCCGTCGGGTTTCTCCTTCACTACGACAATTTCGCTCGCCGCTGCATGCAACGACTATCAGGTCGAGTACGTGCCGATTGATTATCACGCGCGGCTCGGCGAATCGAAAATTCGCCCGCGCCACGCTTACGACTTCACGATCCTCATCCTGAGAACGGTCGTCTTCTTCAATCCGCTCAAGGTGTTCATTCCCCTCGGTGCCGTGCTGGCTCTCGCCGGGCTGGCCAAGTTCGCGTACGACGTCACCCTCGAGAATCTTTCGGAAAGCGCGGTCCTCGCACTGCTTGGCGCACTCATCGTGTGGGCGGTGGGATTGCTCGCGGACCAGAACGCCCGGATAGCGTCGCAGAAACGATGAGGATCTGGCTCAGGATAGCGGTGAGTGTTGGACTGCTCGCTCTGCTTCTCCTGCTACTTCCCTGGGAAACCGTCCGGACTGCGATCGAGCGGCTGCCTCTCTCTGTGTGGCTTGCTGTATTGGGGGGGTTCGTGGCCGGACACTTGCTCGGCGTTCTAAAATGGCGAGTAGTTATCAACGCTTCCGGTGGAGGACTGCGCTTCGTTGACGCCACGCGCTGCTACGCTGCCGGATTGTTCGCGAATCTCTGCCTTCCAAGCATAGTCGGCGGGGATGTTCTGCGCGCCGCGCTCGCGGCGAGAGCGACAGGCAGGCCGGAAGCCGCCATCCTCGGCGGCGTGGTTGATCGGACGATCGATGTCGCCACACTCGGTATTCTCATAGCGGGCGGCGGTTTCTTTGCGCGCAATGCGATTCCGCAGTGGGGCAGAGATGCGCTGAACGTCGCTCTCGTCGCCGCAGCGGTCGCGCTTCTGATCTTCGTTCCGCTGATCATTCGGCGTCCGCTTGCGAGCTGGCCGTCACGCTTTCGACGAAGGATAGGGCGCGGCCTGGTGACCTTGCGGAGTCTTTCGCGGAGTCCTGTCGCCGCGCTCATCTCGCTTACGCTGTCGGTTATCATCCAGAGCTTCTTCGTCATGCTGAATGTGTTGATCGGCCGCGCCGTCGGAATCGAAGTTCCTCTCCCCGTATGGTTTCTCGTGTGGCCTCTCGCGAAAGCCGCCGGACTTCTGCCGATAAGTCTTGGAGGACTCGCCGTTCGGGACGCCACGTTCGCCGCCCTCCTTGTTCCCATTGGAGTGCCAGCAGCAATCGGTGTGGTTGCCTCGCTGGTTTGGCAATCTGTGTTGATCGTCGGAGGCCTGCTTGCCGGCGTCGTGTGGTGGGTGATGGCGAGGTATACGCACTCCGGTGCGAAGGCTCGGCCGCTCGCCACTGCCATGCCGGATGGTGGGTATGGCTGACCCGCACGTAGTGATACTGGGTGCCGGACCGGCCGGCGTCGGAGCGGCCTACAAGCTGCGTCGTCGCGGCCTCGCACGCGTCACCGTCATAGAGCAGCAGTCGACTGTCGGCGGGAACGCGGGGAGCTTCGAGGCCGGCGGCCAGCGACTCGATTACGGAAGTCACCGCCTGCATCCTGCATGTGATCCCGAGATACTCCGCGACATTCGCTCGCTGCTCGGCAACGATCTCCTCGATCGTCCGCGACACGGCCGAATTCGTCTGCGCGGTAAGTGGATCCACTTCCCTCTCAAGCCGCTGGACCTCCTGCTCAGGCTCGACCGGAGGTTCGCTGCGGGAACCGCACTTGACATCACCACGCGGAAGACGCGCCGCCATCGCAGTGACTCCGGCGAAGACTCCTTCGCCTCGGTACTGATGGCCAGCCTTGGCCGAACCATCTGCGAGGAGTTTTACTTTCCCTATGCTCGAAAGATCTGGGGACGTGAGCCCGAGGAGCTCTCCGGCATTCAGGCTCGGCGCCGTGTGTCGGCCGGATCTTTCGGGAAGCTCATGCGAAAGGTTCTGTCTCAGATCCCGGGGTTGAATCAGCGAGGCGCTGGACGGTTCTTCTATCCTCGCAACGGATATGGTGAGATCAGTGAGGCCTATGCGGATGCCGCGCGCAATCTCGGAGCGGAGTTTCTGCTGGAGGCGAAGGTCACTGCGTTACAGCTAGGCGGCGGCATCGGGGGCCGGGGATGGACCGTTTCAGTCGATCAGAAGGGCCGACTTCTGTCGCTCGATCCCGATTATGTGTGGTCCACCATTCCGATCACGTTGTTGACGCGCCTTGTGTGTCCCGCCCCGGAGGCGAGGGTGCTCGAGGCAGCGAGCAGCATGGAGTATCGCGCGATGCTTCTCATTTACCTCGAGCTCGATGAGGATCGGTTCACCGAGTACGACGCTCACTATTTTCCAGGCGCCGATATCCGGATCACGCGTCTCTCGGAGCCGAAGAACTATTCCCTCAACGGGCGGCCTGGGCGCACGACACTCTGCGCCGAGCTTCCGTGCTCGCCCGATGACCATTGGTGGAAAATGAGCGACTACGAGCTCGGCACGATCGTCGCCGAGGACCTGGCGCGGGCGGGCCTGCCGCTTCGCCGCAACCCGGTAGCCGTTCATGCAAAACGCCTACGACACGCATATCCGGTTTACACGAACGGTTACGAGAAACCATTCGGCATACTCGCGTCCTGGGTGGAAGGACTGCCGAACCTCCTCAGCTATGGCAGACAAGGACTCTTCGCCCACGACAATACTCACCACGCTCTTTTCATGGCGTACAGCGCCGCCGATTGCCTAACCGATGGAGTCTTTGATCACGCCAAGTGGGAGGACTACCGGCGCAATTTCGCAACCCACGTCGTCGAGGATTAAACGTTCAGCGAGGGGATCGCTCCGCGCGCAAACGTGATGCCGCCGAGCAGCGAAAGACACACGACGTAGGCGAAGGTACCCAGAGCAAGCGCCATCCATATCGTCGGCGGTGACGCGACCACGAGCACGGCGGCCATGACGAATCCGGCGACTACGGGTTTCAAGAACCGCTTCACCTCTGTGAGCGCGAATCCGAACCGCCTTACGGCGGCGAGCGCCAGCACCATTCGGATGCTTTCGGTCGCAACGCTGGCGATCGCCGCTCCGATGAGTCCATAGGACGGGATGAGGATGAGATTCAGCGCGAGTCCGACCGCCGCTGCCCACGCCGTTAGATGGAGGACACGGTCCTCGCGACCCCATGCCAGGAGAGTCATCACGGGCACGTCCCGCAGAAGACACACCGGAATCGTCCACATCAGGATGCTGAGCGCTATCGCCGAAGGACCGTAACCGCCGCCGAAGACGAGTGTGATGATCCGCGCAGCGAGAAGCGAGCCGCCGACGGCGATCGGAAGACTGACCGCAAAGACGTGCGCCGTGGCCATGTGATACAACCCATGATGGTCGGCTCGTACTGCTGACGTTTTCGTCAGTCTGGGAAGCAGGCTCATATTGTAGGCCGCTCCCATGTTCAGGAGAAAGCTGACGAGGGTGTATGCCGCGGCATAGAGTCCGACAGCCGCCCGATCGCGAAACACCCGCAGAAACAGGAAATCGGAATTGTAGATGAGAAGTCCCAGCAGGGCGCTTCCAACCAGCGGCCAGGATCGCGCCGCAAGGGGCCGCAGGTCGTTCCAGTCGAATGTGACGCGAAGGTGGACACCTCGTTTCGCGATCCACCAGAGGAGCAGCGCCGCGGCAAGCGAATCGCCCGCTAACTGAGCGATCGGCGCGGCAAGCAGATCGTTGCGGCCGCGAACCAACGCGAAGACAAGGACCACCATCAGCGCCTCGCCAATCGCCCGTGCTGCGGCCACCGCCCGCGTCCTCTCCAATCCCAGGTGAATCCATCGCGTGCTCGCTGCGACCGGAATGAGCGTCAATCCGAATGTCGCGAGCACCGCCCCATCGGGATGCGGGAGCGTCACGAGCGCAATCGCACCGAGGGCGAGCGCCAGCACCACCGAGATCACCAGTCGCGCTGTGAGAATTGCCGGCGCAAGAGCGATGGTTGCCTGTGAATCCGCGGCCATCTCCCGGACTCCCAGCCCGAGGTCTATTCCGCCGTCGGCGATCCGCGAGAGATAGATCAGCACGGCCGCCGAAAATGCGATTATTCCATAGAGGTCGGCGCCGAGCGTGCGGGCGAGGTACACCATGCCCGCGAAGGCGATGACTCGCGCCAGGCCCTCACCCGCCGTGAGAACCAGGAAATTCCGCGCGACAAGCTGCTCAGAAGGGCCGATAGATCACCAGTGCACAGTAGATCAGCCAGCCCGCGACGACGAGCAGCAGCTGCCGGTCGTTGAGTAAAGTCTGTGTCGGGCTGCCGCCGTCTCGTTGATGCACGAGAAAGAGATAGCGGAACACCCCGTACAGGACGAACGCGGTGCTATAGCTGAGCAGATCCGTACCGACAGCATTCGCAGTGGCAGATTCCAGCGTGTACATGATGTAGCATACGACGGTGACGGATAGCAGGACCATCGCCATCTGGTCCAGAAACGCCGGACTGTAGTGCGCGAGTACGGCACGATGTCCGGCGAGATCATCTCCGAGAAGCACCAGCTCGTGCCGCCTTTTGGTGAACCCAAGGTACAGTGCGAGCAGACCACCGCAGAGCAGGAGCCAGACAGACGGCTTCACATCGATCGCAGCGGCACCCGCGAGCAGCCGCAGCACGAACATCGACGCGATGGCGAAAACGTCCAGAACCACGACGATCTTCAGGCGCTCGTTGTACGCGAGGTTCACTGCGAGGTAAAGTCCGACAAAGAGTGCCACGCGAGGGTGAACGAACCACGCAACGACAAGTCCAGCGAGCGCGACCCCAGTTCCGGCGACGACCGCGGTGCGCGGCGCTATCAGGCCAGCCGCAACAGGCCTCACGCGCTTTATTGGATGGAGTCGATCGCTCTCTCGATCGGCCACGTCGTTCAACGCGTAGACGCCGCTCGAGGCGAGACAGAACGCGACGAACGCCCCGAACGCATGTGCAAGCGCGCCGGTGTCAAACGCACGGCCCGAGAAAAGCAGCGGACCGAAAACGAAGAAGTTCTTGATCCACTGGGGCGGACGAAACAGCCGCGCCCAATCGGCGGGCGAGGTGCTGCTTCCGACGACCGCGGATGAAGGGTCGCTTGAGCGCCCGACAGTCTCGTTTCCGGTCACGATATGTAACCCAGTCCGCTGAGTCGCTCACGAATCACTGCCTCTGACTCGACCGAAACCCCACCTTGTTTGTCGCCGGTCTCCGCCAGTGATCCACCAAACAGGGACCGCCCCTGAAACGTCTCCGGAATCTCGTAGCCGCCCACTTCCATGAGCGTTGGCGCAATGTCCAACAGTCTGGCTCCCGTGATCTCACCGAGTTCCGGCACATTCGGCGCCGCCAGTATGAAGGCGCCGAACTGCGCGTGATTGCAGTCGTCCGGGCCTGAATCGTTCTCCCTCAGGTGAATGACGCCACCGTAGCCGACGCCACCGACCGATCGCCAGTCGAGGGCGCCGAAGTGGACGATCAGATCGGGCGCCACATT
>JAHFCS010000094.1 GCA_023249395.1 Gemmatimonadota bacterium | reverse complement strand
GGATAAAGTCGACGACGGGTCCAGAGTGCGCTGAAGATTGAAGAGTCTGTTCAGGGCAGGGCGAGAGTCAGGGAGATTGCCAGGGCCATCGTGACCAGCGCTCCGCCGGCGACGAGCCGGTAGCGCGCGGAGCCAAGCCCTACCGATATCGTAAGCTTCACGATGGTGTTCGCGAGAATTCCAATGGCGATTGCTCGCGCTGCGATTGTCGGAAGAATCGCCGTTGATGGACTGCTCATGGAGACTGTGAGCGCATCAACGTCGGTGAGTCCGAGGAGAACGGCGGAGCCGTAGAGACCTTTCACGGCCCACATGTCGCGAACGTAAGTGATCGCCATGATCCCGAGCTGGAAGATCACCACCAGCCGGATCGCTACCCAGAGACGCAACGGATTTTTGTCATCGGGTGCGAGCCAGGACACAGGTGCCGGCGGGGCTTCGGTCGTCGTCTCCCACTTGCCGCCGTAACGCCAGGCGAACGCGACCACCACAGCGCCGACGAGTGCCGCCGGGACAATGAATGACATGAGCTCCGCCGCGATCGCCGGGTTCAGCACGGCGCTGATCACGAGAACTCGTGGAACGAGAATCGTGCATGCGCCGATTACGCCGCAGGCGAGCGCCGCCGACATTTGCGGATAGCTCTTGCTGTAGCGCGCAAAGCCGAAGGTAACGGCCGTGGAAGAGATCACTCCTCCGAGCAGGCCGGCGAGCAGATACCCATGCCTTTCGCCCGCAGTTCGCCGAGCTAGAAAGAGTGCGAAATTGAGCGCGCAGAAAACGAGAACGATCATCCACAGCGCGCGCGGCCTGATTGCCATCCACCCGAGATAAGGACCTGTGGGAAGCAACGGGAGCACGACGAGCGCCAGTACCGCGAACTGCAGCGCTGCTCTCAGCTCTTCCGGGTGAACCCGGCCGACCACTCCGTGGAGCCGCGTCTTTTCGTATAACGCCAGAACCACGAGTGAACCGGCGCCTGCGGCAACGGCAATGAACCCGCTGCCAGCAAGAGCTCCGAGAGCGACGACGAGAATCGCGGCGGCTTCGGTCGTTCCGTCGCGATCTGCGCCGGACTGTCGAAGAACCATCACGTAGGCCGCGACCGAAAGTGTGATGCCTCCTATCACGAGCGTTGCCGCGAGCAGTTCAAAGCCGGCGTTCGCGAGCAAACCCGCCGTACCGCCGAGAAGACCGAGAATGAGGAATGTGCGAAGCCCGGCAAAACGCGCCTGCGGCCCGCTCGCGTGCCCCGACCATTCGCGCTCGAGCCCTACGCCAAGACCAACGAGGGCGGCAATTGCTAGACTGATCGCCGCCTGGATCTGCCGATCGCTGAAATCCATCGGGCAAAGGCTACGGGAGGCCGACGCCGGGCGCCATCAGGGAAACTCGTCTAAGTTGTCGGGCCGTTCCCCTTTCAGTGGCTTCTGGATGTTGCGCCCATCATGGCACCGCGTCATACTTGACGACCATATGACACTCATCGCCCGCGCCAGCAGCTATTACCGCAGCTATCGGATCCTTTCCGGGAGCTGTAGGCACCTGCGTGTACGCGTGTAACTGAGCGTCTTCGCACGTCCAATCAGGCTCCCGGGAATCGGGGGCCTTTTTTTGTGCACCAGCCTGGAGGTAAACAATGCAGGAGCTCTCTGAAGGACCCACGACACTGCTTCCGGCGTTCATCGAGCAGCGGTGGGACGACTACACCGCGGAGCAACACGAGGTGTGGGGACTTCTCTATGACCGGCGGATGAAGCAGCTCGTCACGGACGGCAGCCGGGTCTTTCTTGACGGTGCGAAGGTCATCGGCCTCAGGCACGACCAGGTGCCGAATCTCGCCGATGTGAATGCCAGACTCTCGCGCATGACTGGTTGGAACGCGGTGCCTGTAGCCGGATTTCTTCCGGCCCGCGAATTCTTCCAGTGTCTCTCGATGCGGCGCTTTCCGACTACGATCACTGTGCGCACGCGGGAGCAAATGGACTACCTGCCTGAGCCGGACATCTTCCACGATGTCTTCGGACATGTCCCACTCCACTCCGACCCAGCCTTTGCGGACTTCCTTCAGCGCTATGGCAAGATCGCATGCGCGGCACGAGATGATGAAGATGTCGTCCGGATGACGCGCCTCTTCTGGTTCACTGTCGAGTTCGGGCTCGTTCGCGAAGACGGCCGAACGAAAGTGTACGGAAGCGGTCTCATCTCGTCTCACGGAGACGCCGCCAACGCGCTGGGCCCGAAATGCGAACGGCGCCCGTTTTCACTGGACGCCGTCTTCAATCAGCATTTCGAGATCGATCACCTTCAGGATGTTCTGTTCGTGGTGGATTCCTTCGAACAGTTGTTCGCGGCAGTGAGAGAAGCGGAGGAACGCGTGACTCTTTGTTAAGCAGGCGGGAGCAGAGGCAGTCCGGGCATTGTTGCTGGAACGCCAATATCCGCGGCGGGCTGAAGTCTCCGCGTCCGATTCCATTGCTGCCGCGACTGGTTGATGCGATTGGCCCGGTCAATCCACAGCTGCGTCGCGAGATCGTATCGCGCCAGAACATTGTGAATCCAGTACGGCCGGTTCTCCTTCAGCCACGCTTTCTCGTATTCGTCGCGGATAAGTGAATAACCGTCGCGGAGGTCCTGAAGTCTCCCGTTGGCTCCCGTAATGTCGGCAAGGTCACGGCCCGGCGATTTCGACGTCGTATCGCTCGCCAGCGCGTACATCTGTACGACGTCGTCCGCGAACTGAAACTTCATTCCAATGAAGTCCATCCTCCGCGCGCCAAGCGAGACCGCGTCCAGCGCGTCGTGCTGTCTCGGGGCGACGGGCCGGGCTTGCGCGACGAGAACCAACGCCGATTCCGCCAGCATTCGAAGGTCATGCGTCACCGGGCGAATCTTCTGCGCGACGAGCTTCCCTTCGTCACTCCACGGGTCGAGCCAGAAGAGATAATCGCTGGCATCTCCCGTTCCGGCCTTGCTGAGAAGTGCATGCGCGGAGGAGAGCGTTCGCTCCGCGGAGTCAATTCGCCCTGATTCGTCGCCGTGAAAGACGCGGCCGAAGCTCGAAGCGAAAGCGTCGATGCTGCTTTCTCCACTTTGCCACGCGGCCGCGGCGCCGAAGAGCGCCCCGTACCAGACCTGATTGAACAGCGCTTCACCGTCATCGTCCCACGAAGTATTGAGAACGCCGGTAGCACCGAGTCGCTGGCCATCGCGAATGAATCGCTGAATGTTGACGAGAGCGACGGCGTTGTTCGGAAAAACTCGGTTCCAATTGCTGACGCCCGGCGCAACCCATGTCTCCATTCCAGCATCGCGGTATGGAGTGATGAACCGCGTGAAGGAGGTATCGGCGCCGTAGTTCCACGCCACCGGCAGAAGGGTCTTTGGAAGTGTCTTTACCAGCTCGGGGTTATTCATCGCGACGTCCCCCCAGAAGAGGAATCTTTTCCCCGTCGGGCGCAGGGCCGCTTCGATCTCCTTCACGAAACCGAGATATACCGCTCCGATTCCCTCCGAGCGGACGCGCTCCGCGGTCTGCCCGCGGCCGAGCTCGAAAGTCTCGTCCGCGCCGATATGGATGAAAGGACTGGGAAAAAGTGAGTCGATCGCCGAGAAAAGCTGGCGGATGAACGCGAGAGAGCCAGGCTGACCGGGCGCGAGGACATGGCCGTGGGGCGTTTCGGCCAGTGGTGAATACAGCTCGTACTTCAGGATGTGATGCAGATGCCCGAACGCCTCCTGCTCAGGGATTACGTCGACATGATACCGCTTGGAGTATGCGACCAGCTCCTTGACCTGATCCGGCGTCATCGCTCCATCAGGCGCGGAGAAAAGCGGATTCGAAGAGTAGGCAAGCGTGTGCTCGTAGTAGGGGGAGAAGACGTTGACCTTGTATGCGGCGAGCGTCCGTATCTGTTTCTTCTGAAACTCGACAGTTGGGATCGGTCCGCGCGAAAGATCGTCGTGGAATCCGCGATAGCGCATTGCGGGCCAGTCGCGGATCGTCGCACGCTCGAGCCTTGCGCCCGGACCGGAGCCGACGATCAGCTGCTTCACGGTCTGCGCGCCGTAAAAGACTCCCGACGGCGACACGGCGATGACCGTGAGTCCGCGCGCATCGGGAACGATGACGTATCCCTCGTCGCGCATGGCCGAGTCGATCACGAGTGAATGCTCTCGCAGAAGTGCGTTTGCGCGCGCTGTACCGGCTCTGATGAATGTGATCCGAGCGCCACCAGGTGCAGCGGCCACTCTGATCCCGCGTTCGCGCAATGATTCAGCGAGATCATCCGCCGCGAACCGGTCCACATCGCTCGTCGGCCGAACTATCGTCACGCCCGTCGTCAGAGTAATTGGCGTCTCACCTCGCATCTCGCGCGGCTGCGGGATCAGGTGATACGACGCCTGCCCGCTTGCGCTTCCGCTCAGGATGAGAAGTGAGACGACAAAACTCGCGTGGCAGCGCATTGCGCCAGCGACTGGCGCAGCCATGCCGCTCTCCTTGAGGAAATCGCGCCCTGTCTTCACGGGAATTGTCGTTGAGGTGATTGGAATCCGAATATCGGGAGCCGCAAACCACCCCGCAATCGGCCCGGAGTCAAAACTGGGCGTTTGGTGCGTCTTACAAAAGAATTACAGGTGACGGTCGCTGCATTTGTGAGAGGCGCCGGATACCTTAAGGGTCGCTATGGCGCTGCAATCGGTAACGGCAAAGACTCATGCTTCATCGCGCGAGGACCTCCTCGGCGCGGCATCGCGGCTGCACGCTGAAGTCGGCAAGCGGATCGTCGGGCAGGAGGCTGTCATCGACGAAATCCTGATGGCCCTCCTCGCGGGTGGACACGCACTGCTCGTGGGCGTCCCCGGACTCGCCAAGACCCTCATGATAAGGAGCGTCAGCGAGGCGATGGACCTCGAATTCCGCCGCATCCAGTTCACTCCCGATCTCGTGCCGAGTGACATCACCGGGACCGAGATCATGGAGGAAGACACCGCGACAGGGTCGCGCTCCTTTCGCTTCGTCCGCGGTCCTGTCTTCGCCAACATTCTCCTCGCCGACGAGATCAACCGCGCACCGCCCCGCACGCAGGCTGCACTGCTCGAAGCGATGCAGGAGCACCGCGTCACCGCCGCCGGCGAGACGATGCAGCTGCCCGAGCCTTTCTTCGTTCTGGCGACGCAGAATCCGATCGAGCAGGAAGGGACCTATCCGCTGCCCGAGGCGCAGCTCGACCGGTTCCTCTTCGACATTCGTGTGGGCTATCCGGACGAAAACGCGGAGATCGGAATTCTTCGTGCGACGACCGGCGCCGATCCCGAGCCGCTGGCGCCGGTCATCAACGGAGAGGAAACACGCGCCCTTCAGCGGATGGTCCGTGATATACCCGCCGCGGAGCCGGCGCTTCGATTTGCGGCGCAGCTCGTTCGCGCGACACGGCCAGCGGAAACCGACGCCGGCGAAATGATCAGGAAATACGTTCGCTGGGGTGCCGGACCGCGCGCTGGCCAGGCGCTCATACTCGGCGCAAAGGCCCATGCGCTTCTCGCCGGGCGCTTCGCTGTCGCACCGACGGACATACTGCGTGTCGCGCGTCCAGTCCTCAGACACCGCATTCTCCCTAACTTCGCGGCCGAGGCAAAAGGTGTGAGCGCCGAGCAGATCATCGACCGTCTCCTCGAGGACGTAAAACCGCCAAAGAGCGAGATAAAGCTCTAGCGAACGTGAGCGACGAATACCAGGAATACGCCGCCCTGATCGATGCGGTGCGCGGCGTTCGATGGCCAGCACGATCGCCGGTGAGGGGCGGTATTCCGGGAGCCCACACCTCGCGGCTCAGGGGAATTTCGGCGGAGTTCACCGAGTATCGTCCCTATCGGCAGGGAGACGATCCGCGGCGAATCGACTGGAAGCTCTTCGCCCGCAGCGACCGCGCATACATCCGGCTCTCCAACGATCGGGCGATTCTACCGACGATGATCGTAATCGACGCCAGCGCGTCGATGTTTTTTCCGATTGCAACTCAGGGGAAGTGGAAAATTGCGGCACAGGTCGGCGTCGGGCTCGGCGCTGTTGCGCGCAATAGTGGTGACCCAGTCGGAATCGTGATCGTGCGCGGCGACGATCCGATCATGCTGCCGCCTCGCATGCGGCGAAGTGTCATCCACGATATCATCCGCGCAGTAACGGATACCCAACCGGGCGGAACTACCCCGCTCTCACCGTCGGTCTCCACCGCCGCGCAAGCCGCGGGGCGATTGGTGATCGTCTCCGATTTCCTTGGCGACTCTTGGGAGGTGCTCGGTGTGGCAAGTCGCTGGGTCGTTGCAGGACGTGAGGTGCACGCGGTGCACGTCGTGGCTCGCGAAGAGCTGGATCCTCCGCGCGGAAACACAATGGTCTCGGACCCGGAAGCAACGGAGGTCAGGCGGCCAATGGTCGGCGAGGCGCGGGAACGCTATCTCGCTGCTTTCGCGGCGTGGCGTGAAGAGCTGGCCCACGATTGGAGCGACGTAGGAGTTTCCTACACGCTAGCCGTGACAGGTGAGGAGACGGCCGATCATCTGATTCGCCGGATTGCCGCAATTCGCGTTGGTGCGGGGTTAGGTGTCAGCGTCGAGGCAGCGGCGGGCGCAATAGTATGACATTCCTCGCTCCCGGTTTCCTCTGGGGCGCAATCGCAGTCGCCCTGGGAATCGTGGCGCTTCATTTCATCGTTACCAGGCTGCCTCGCGCTTCGGTATTGCCGACAGCGCGCTTCGTGCCCGATTCACCGGCCTCTGCCACAGCGCGCAACGCCAGGCCTTCCGATATCCTGCTGATGCTGCTGCGTGTGCTGCTTGTGCTCGCCGCGGGTGCAGCCTTGGCGAAGCCAGTGATGCAGCCGTCGAGACGCGCCAACGGCCGAATCATTCTGATGGACGCGTCACGATCGGTCGCAAGCGTCGCCGAGGCAACGGACAGCGTGCGAACTCTTTATCGCGATGGCGACGTAGTCGTCGTCTTCGACTCGACAACGCGCCCACTCGGACCGAGCGCGCGCGACTCGCTCGGCGTCGTTCACCGGGCTAATGTCGCCGGAAATCTTTCAGCGGCATTCATCGCGGCCCTGCGCGAGGGAAATAGTCTTCGAGGTAGGGTTGATTCGCTGGAGTTGGCGATCGTTTCCCCATTGCTGGCGGAAGAGCGAGATGCGGCGACCGATTCGATTCGAAGGCTGTGGCCGGGGCGCGCACGGATCGTCCGCATTGCTGCCAAGACGGACTCATCGTCCGCAGGCAACGGTGACATCGCGCTTCGATCGGATGCGACCGATCCGGTTGGGGTCGCAGTGTCACTCGTCGCGAATCGGAGGCGGCCCAGCGCTCGCATAGTCCGGAACGCGGCACTCGACGCTCAGGACTCGGCGTGGATGGCGTCCGGCAACAATGTCGTCGTGCTCTGGCCGTCGATCGAGAAGCCACGTCTCGCGGCACCCCGTAGCTCAGCCGATCAGTCTGGCGGCCTGGTCGCAAGCGAGCTGCGTCTCGTTGCAACGTTCGACCGGCTGTGGAGAA
>JAHFCS010000093.1 GCA_023249395.1 Gemmatimonadota bacterium | reverse complement strand
GATCGCATGCTGACGAGGAACGCGATCTGGGTCGGACGCACCGTCGGCCTCGGGATCATGACGCCGGACGAAGCCATCAACTGGGGACTCTCCGGGCCGATGCTTCGCGCCTCCGGAGTTGCGTACGACGTCCGCAGGGATTTTCCGTATCTCGACTACGAGACCTACGACTTCGACATCCCCGTCGGGACGAATGGCGATGTGTACGATCGCTTCCTCGTTCGCGTTGAGGAGCTCCGCCAGTCGGTGCGCATCCTCCAGCAGGCGAGTGCCAGGCTCCGCGACGGCCCGGTGAATGTAGATGATCCGCGCGTAATCCTGCCGCCGAAATCGAAGGCGACGAGCGAGATGGAATCGATGATCCACCACTTCAAGCAGGTGATGGAAGGTCCGCGCCCGCCGATCGGCGAATCGTACGTCGCAGTCGAAAGCCCGAAGGGTGAGAAGGGCTACTATATGGTTTCCGACGGAACTTCGAAGCCGGTGCGTTGGCGGATCCGTCCGCCGTCATTCGTCAACCTCGCGGCAATTCCCAAGATGGTCGAGGGTCACCTGCTGTCGGACGTGATCGCGATCAACGCGAGCATCGACATCGTGATGGGAGAGATCGACCGATGACCAAGCCATCGGTGGGCGGGCTCGAGTCGCCCGATCTTTCGTCTCACGACGCGACGGCGCATGAGAGCGCGCCCCATGTGCCGGTCTTTGCCGGTGCGGCGCGAGAGGAGCTCGACCAGCTGCTGACGCGTTACCCGACGAAAATGGCCGCGCTCCTCCCGGCGCTCTGGATCGTACAGCGGGAGCGTGGCTGGGTGAGCGAGGACTCGATGGCCGAAGTCTCGGACCTGCTCGACCTGACGCCGGCATACGTGAAGGGGGTCGTGACCTTCTACACGATGTATCACCAGCATCCTGTCGGAAAATATTTCATCCAGGTTTGCACCACATCGCCGTGCGGCATCTGTGGCGCGGAGGAAGTGGTGAAGTCGCTTCTCCGGCATACGGGGACCGGTGATCTGGGTCTCACGTCGCGCGATGGCAAGTTCACGGTGATCGAGGTCGAATGTCTCGGCGCCTGCGGCTTCGCGACACCGGTGATGATCAACGAGGAGTTCATCGAGTCGGTCACACCCGAGAAGGTGCCCGGCATTCTAGAGGACCTTGCATAGTGGGATTTCCGCATCCGTCCCACCGGCAGGAGACGCCGCTTTTGACCCGTCACTTCGGCGAGGCGGAAGCGCGGACGCTCGACGGCTGGAAGAAGCGAGGCGGCTACCAGGCGCTCGAGAAGGTGCTAGCGATGACGCCGGGAGAAATAGTTGACATCGTCAAGGAATCCGGCCTGAGGGGACGGGGCGGCGCCGGCTTCCCGACCGGACTGAAGTGGTCGTTCATGAAGCCGGGTGACGGCAAGCCGCACTACCTCTGCTGCAACGCCGACGAATCAGAGCCGGGCACCTTCAAGGACCGCGAAGTGATGCGATGGACGCCGCACGCGCTCGTCGAGGGCTGCGCAATAGCCGCCTACGCCATAGGTGCCGAGACGACGTACATCTACATCCGTGGCGAATTCACCGAGCCGCTGCTGCGGATGGAGCGAGCAGTTCGCGAAGCATACGATGCGGGCATACTCGGCGCGAACGCGATGGGTACTGGAAAGCGAATCGACATCTACGTCCACAGGGGAGCGGGCGCCTACATCTGCGGCGAAGAAACCGCCCTCATGGAGTCGCTGGAGGGGCGTCGGGGCAACCCACGCATCAAGCCGCCGTTTCCCGCTGTATCGGGCGTGTTCGGCCAGCCGACGACGATCAACAACGTCGAGACTCTTGCCGCGGTGCCCGAGATCCTGATGAAGGGCGCGGCGTGGTACAAGGCGATGTCACTGTCGAATCCAAAGAGCACCGGCACGAAGCTCTATTCGGTATGCGGCAACATCCGTCGTCCGGGTACCTACGAAGTCGTGATGGGATTCCCGTTCAAGGATTTTCTTCACGACGTGTGTGGCGGAGCGCTGGACGGAAGGAAGCTGAAGGCGGTAATTCCGGGTGGCGCTTCGGTGCCTATCCAGACGATGGAGGAGGCGGAAGCAACGCTGATGGACTACGAGGGCTTCGCCGCGCAGGGATCGATGCTCGGCTCTGGTGGAGTCATCGTCATCGACGATGCCCAGTCGATGGTCGCTGTGATTGCGCGTCTGACCCGCTTCTTCGCCCATGAGAGCTGCGGCCAGTGCACGCAATGTCGCGAAGGAACTGCCTGGACGACGAAGATCGTCGAGCGCATTCGCGATGGTCATGGGACAATGGAGGATCTCGATACGCTGGTCGAGATCGGCGAGAACATGACGGGAACCACGATTTGTGTCTTGAGCGACTCGTGCGCAGTGCCTGTCATTTCCGGGATCACGAAGTTCCGCTCGGAATTCGAATCGCTGATTCACGGCAAGCGAGTTCATTCCGTCCTCACGGCGGTGGCGTGATGGCTGAGAAGAAGATGGTGAGCCTGACGATCGAGGGACGGCCGGTGAGTGTGCCCGAGGGGACATCGATCCTCGAGGCGGCGAAGGTCGTCGGCATTCTCATTCCACATTATTGCTACCATCCCGGCCTGCCCGTCGCCGGCGTGTGCCGGATGTGCCTGGTTGAAGTGGAGAAGGCGCTCAAGCTCGCGCCGTCGTGCGCGACCTCGGTGGCCGAGGGCCAGGTCGTCCATGTCCACACCGAGCGCGCACTCGAAGCACGAAAGGGCGTGCTCGAATTCCTGCTGATCAATCATCCTCTCGACTGCCCGATCTGCGATCAGTCGGGAGAATGCGAGCTCCAGGACTATACGTACCAGGAAGGGCGCGCCGATTCGCGGTATCGCGATCCGAAGCGCTTCAATCCTGTCGAGGATTTCGGCGGTGACGTGCTCTACGTCCCTAACCGGTGCATCCTTTGCACGCGCTGCGTCCGCTTCATGGATGACGTCGCCCACGAGACAGTGCTGAACGTCAGCGACCGCGGCGACCGGGCGATAATCGGAAAGTTCGAGGGGAAGGACCTGACCCATCCGTGGTCGGGCAACGTCGTGGACCTCTGTCCCGTCGGCGCGCTTCTGTCGAAGGACTTCCTCAACAAGGCGCGGGCGTGGGAGCTTGACCGTGTGGCGTCCATCTGTCCGAGCTGTACCCAGGGTTGCAACATCACGATCGAGACCCGCGACTCGCAGGTGGCCCGTCTCAAGCCGCGGCCGAACGAGGACGTCAACAGGTTCTTCATGTGCGACTACGGCCGGCTCAACTACCGGTGGATGAACCGGACCGACCGCGCCGAGCTTCCGCTTGTTCGCACGGAAGGCGAGCTTCGCAGTATCGACTGGGATATTGCGATTCACGCCGCCGCCTCGCTTCTTCGCGACGCGCGCACGTTCGTTCTCGCATCGCCGATGCTGTCCAATGAAGCGCTGCATCTTCTCTCCAGACTGATGCAGCGAAAGGGGGGAGCGGGAGCGTTTCGCGTCGCCACGGGAGAAGAAGCGCCGCTGGCTGGAGTGGAAGATCTCGCGCTCCGGCGAGACCGGGCCGCCAACGTCAATGGTGCACAGATGTTCGGCTTCCAACGCTCGGAGCGTCCACTCGAAGCTATGCGCGACGGAGACGTGCTAGTCATCGCCGACGACGATCTGACCGGCATCGCAGCCGATGAGGTGGCGCGCGCAAGCCAGGTAATCGTGATCGGCACTACGCTTCCCGGCGCCGCCAGCGCCGCGGCGGTCCTTCTGCCGATAACAAACTTCTCGGAGGAGGAGGGCACCTTCACGAACCTGCGCGGAAGGGTTCAGCGCTTCATGCAGGCGAGGCCGGCGCCGGGTCTCGCGCGGCCGAGCTGGCTCGTGCTCGGCGATCTCCTAGGTGCCCTCCGCGAGCAGGACAGCTTCTATCTGCCGTCCGATGTATTCGCGAAGATCGCCAGCTCGCACCCTGCCTTCTCGGGACTGTCGTACGAATCACTCGGGATGCGCGGACTCCCGGTCCTCGAGTCCGAGACAGCAGGAGCCGCGAGATGATGCACGTCGCCGCTCTGCTTCAGGTAGTAAATCCGCAGATTCCGCCTCAGGGAAATGGCGTGTTCGTCATCGCCACGCTCCTGAAGATGGTAATCATGTTCACGATTCTGATGGTCGTTGTAGCCTATTTGACGCTCGCCGAGCGGAGGATCTCGGCCTGGATTCAGGATAGACACGGGCCAAACAGGGTCGGCCCACAGGGATTGTTCCAGCCGTTGGCCGACGGTCTCAAGAACTTCATGAAGGAAGAAACGTACCCGGAAGCAGCCAACAAGCCGATATTCATATTGGCTCCCATACTTTCCTTCATTCCGGCGCTGACCACCTGGTGCGTCATTCCGTTCGGCGCGCCGTTTCCGACGCGATGGGGCCGGATCGACATGGTCGTGGCCGACCTGCCGGTGGGATTCCTGTTCATTCTCGCCATCTCCTCACTCGGCGTGTACGGCATTGTCCTCGCCGGGTGGGCGTCGAACAACAAGTACGCTTTGCTTGGTGGACTGAGATCGAGCGCCCAGATGATATCGTATGAGATCTCGCTTGGCATGTCCACCATTCCGGTGCTGCTCCTCGCGGGAAACGTCACACTGCGGTCGATTGTCACTCAGCAGGCATACGGCGGCTGGAACGTGGTCAATCTCACCATCGCCTTCCTCATTTTCCTTGTTGCCGCGTTCGCGGAAACGAACAGGCTGCCCTTCGACCTTCCCGAAGCGGAGACGGAACTGGTCGCCGGGTATCACACCGAATACAGCGCGATGAAGTTCTCGCTTTTCTTCATCGCCGAGTACGCCAACATGGTGACGGCGAGCGCGCTGATGGTGACGCTCTTCTTCGGCGGCTTCGATGTCCCGTTCACGGCGCACGACAACATCGGCCCCTTCACGGGCTGGCTGACGCTCCTGTCGGTGATGATCTTCGTCGCCAAGCTTCTCTTCTTCCTCTTCTTCTTCATGTGGGTGCGCTGGACGCTGCCGCGCTTCCGCTACGACCAGCTGATGTCGCTCGGGTGGAAGTTCATGCTTCCCCTGGCGCTCACCTACATCATCGTGATCGCGGCGGTGGTACTGGTCCTCAACGTCGCGGGGATCACTCCGGGTACGATGTACAGCTCCATACTCGGAGCGGTGAACATCGTGCTCGTGATGATCGTCTTTGCGATCCTCGATCACGGCAGGATCATCAGTCCGGCGTACGGTCGTATGGAAGGTGCCCGGCTCGCGCGCCTGCGTGGCGTGGCGGCCCGCTCCCCGCTCGCATCCGGAGTTACGAGGTAATGCCGATCAACATCAAGGTTCTCGACCGTCCGATCGAGGACGTGAGCTACCTCAAGGCGACGCTCAAGGGGATGGCGCTCACTTTCAAGCACCTGGTCAATCCGCACAAGGTGACTGTCCAGTATCCGGAGGAGAAGTGGCAGATCTCTCCCCGGTGGCGTGGCACGCACCGCATGCTGACGACGGAGACGGGGAAGGCGAAGTGCGTCGCCTGCGGGCTGTGCCCGACGGTGTGCCCTGCCAACTGCATCAAGCTGGTTCCGGGTGAGGACGAGGAAGGGAATCGCTACCCGCTGATCTTCGAGATCGACGAATTTCGCTGCATCTTCTGCGGATACTGTCAGGAAGTCTGTCCCGAGGAGGCGATACACGTCGGTCGGCACTACGAGAATGCTGAATACAGCCGCGAGGGATTCGTCTACGACCTCGAGCGACTCACCGCACAGACCCATCCGGTGTGCGAGATGTGGGACCCCGAAGATCCGAGGGGCGAGTAGATGCAGCCGTACTATTCGCTTTACTACACGTTTCCCTTCTATCTCTTCGGCGTTATCGCCATTGCGTCGGCGCTGGCGTTCGTGACGCGCAAGAGCCCCGTCACAGCGGCGCTCTGGCTCGTCAACACGATGTTCTCCCTGTCTGTTCTTTTCGTTCTTCTCGACGCCCAGTTCATCGGCGTGATGCAGGTGCTCGTCTACGCGGGCGCGATCATGGTGGTGTTTCTGTTCGTGATCATGCTCCTCAACCTTGGCCACCCGTCGGAGATTGCTGACCAGCGCGGCCGCTGGCCAACGCTCGTCGCCGCGGCGATTGGGATTCTGATGATCGCCGAGATAATGGTGATCGCTCGTGGGAAGGTCGCGAGCCGGTTCCAGGTACCGCCGGACTTCGCGGCCGAGCAGATGCAGCAGTACGGCGCCATAGGAACCGTTGCCCGACCGCTCTTCAATGAATACCTGCTGGCGTTCGAGCTCACCAGTGTGTTGCTGCTGGTCGCGATCGCAGGCGCGGTAGTCCTCGGAAGAAGGAAGGACACCCGTGCTGGCTGAGTCCCTCGCGTTGTCGGCGGTGCTGTTCGTCATCGGCGTGGTGGGAGTGCTCATCCGCCGAAACGCGATCATCATCTTCATGTGCGTCGAGCTGATGCTCAACGCGGTCAATCTCACCTTCGTCGCGTTCTCACGCGTCTATGGGGCGACGGGTCAGGTATTCGTCGTCTTCGTGATGACTGTCGCAGCCGCTGAGGCAGCCGTGGGTCTGGCAATCATCATCGCGATCTTCCGTCACCGCCAGACGGTGAATCTCCAGAACATCAACCTGATGAAGGGTTGATGCTGCTTCAGGAAGTGGTCGCGGGAACGCACCCGCTCGCCGGCACGGCCGCCCGCTATGTGTGGCTGCTGCCGATTCTTCCGCTGCTGGGATTCGTCATCAACGGAATTCTTTCGATCGTGAGCGCGGCGCGCATCGGCCCGCCTGATCCGGACATGGGTCATGCCGCGAGCAACCACGCAGAGGCAGAGGATGCACATGCCGTAAAGCCGCATCGCTATGCGGGTATCGTCAGCATCATAGGGCCCGCGGTGCTTATTCTCTCCTTCGGGCTCGCGTGGGCGATTTTCTCCGCCATGCGTCGCGTCCCGATGGAGACACCCTTCGTCCAGCGCTACTTCAGCTGGATGCCGGTCGGAACTCTCCAGATTGACGCAGCTCTGCAGCTCGACCAGCTCTCGATGGTGATGGTGCTTGTGGTCACGGGTGTGGGGGCGCTCATCCACATCTTCAGCGTGGGCTACATGCGCGAGGACCCCGGCTATCCCCGGTACTTCGCCTACCTGAATCTGTTCGTCTTCTTCATGCTGGTGCTGGTTCTTGGCGCCAACTACCCGGTTCTCTTCGTGGGGTGGGAGGGAGTCGGACTCTGCTCCTACCTGTTGATCGGATTCTGGTTCTCCGACAAGGTGAATGCCGACGCGGGAAAGAAGGCGTTCATCGTCAACCGCATCGGCGACTTCGGTTTTTTGATCGCGATGTTCATGCTGTTCTCGACGCTCGGGACACTCGATTTCGGCAGCGTCTTCGGGGCAGCGGCGGGCCTTCCTTACGGCGGCACGCTCGTCACCGCGGTTTGTCTCTTCATGTTTCTCGGCTGCGTCGGCAAGAGCGCGCAGATTCCGCTCTATATCTGGCTGCCCGACGCGATGGCGGGCCCGACGCCGGTCTCGGCCCTGAT
>JAHFCS010000092.1 GCA_023249395.1 Gemmatimonadota bacterium | reverse complement strand
GCAGCGTGTTCTCGGGGAACCTGCCATGCGTTGCTTCCTCGAATGCGTCTACGTCGTAGATGCCCTTTCCGGTGAAACTTCCTTCCGAGAAAAGGTCCTGGTACACGTCCGATACGGCCGTCGTGTACGGATCTACTCCCGGATGTCCTGAATGGATGGCCGCGAAATGCGATGCGTGCGCGCTTGTCAGCGAGACGCCGACCCTCGGCTGCAATATCCCGTAGCCCCGGGCGATGCGGCCAAATTGTGGGTCGTACTCCGCACGATTCAGTGGATGGGCGATTGCCCCTACCAGCATCTGCGCCGCGTCGCGAGGCAGAACGGTGTCCGAATCGAGAGTGATGACGAACTTGATCCCCTTCAGCGCTGACGTGTCGCCTACAATCGTGGAGAAGGCGTATGCCGTCTGTCCGCGCAGGAATCTGTTGAACTGACCGAGCTTCCCCCGCTTTCGCTCCCACCCCATCCACACACCCTGCTGCGGATTCCAGAGCCGCGGCCGATGGAACAAGTAGAAAACATCCGGGCCGTCTGCTGCATACTTCACGTTCAGGTAACGGATTCCCGATGATGCCGCGTTGAGAATCGCTTCATCACCCTCCCGTACTTCGGTGGGAGAGTCCGTGAAGTCGCTCAGAATCGCGAAGGAGAGATTGGGATCGCGATTCGCAAGGTACTGGACCTCGATATGCTCGAGCGCCTCTTCTACCGCTCGCACGCTTCCAAAGAGCGTCGGCACGACAACGGCAGTTCGGTTTGCGTCCGGAATTCCATCATTGCGGAATTCCATTTTCGGCAGCGTGCGCGGCGGCATCAGCAGCGTGACGAGCTGATTGACGACCCCGATTCCAATCTCACTCGCCGGGAGCAGCGCCAGAAGAAGAATCACGACGCTCTCGAAAGCCACCGGACGTGTCATCGAGAATCCCGTTACCAGTGCACCGAACGTCGCCAGTGCGATGCCCACGAAATAGATCGTGTTCGGGTTCTTCTGCGCCCAGCGATAGATCCTTTCCCCAAACGGCGGCAGATATCCGGTCTCCCGTTCGAGATCATAGCGGCCATCGGCGACGAGGTAATAGCCGATGTGCGCCAGACGCGAAGTACCGGATTTCGCAGCGGCTGTGGACAGAGCCAGGGCCGTGCTGGCGACATCTTCCTCCGATACCTTCGCCCGCCGTGCGATGTTTTCGACGATGTGCCGGTATTGATCGCGTGTCGCGAAGGCCATCTTTGGATAATCGCCGGTGGCATCCCTTCGCAGGATCTTGTCGATGGCGCTTTGAGACTCGACGAAATCCTTCCAGTCCAGACGTGAGATCGTCCGCAGACTGGTGATGCAATTGGCGACCGTCACTTGTGTCGCTGCGATCCGGCGATTCGATCGGGTTACTGCCTCCTCGGCGGTGGGTCCATCTTCCGCGATCCATTGCTCCAGCCAGATGAGCGGCGTGAAGTTCGCCTGATACCCACGTATCTGGTGCAGAAAGCGCGTCACGAAGGTCGGCGTGAACGGCGGATGATTGTCGATGAACAACGCCAGCTCGGCAGTCAGCGCAACCGGTGATTTCTCGTTCGCGGTCATCAGCCGTGCTGCCCAGCCGTCAGCAACTTCCACCTCATCGAGCCGCGCCGAGACGCGAAGCGTCATCCGGCGGATGTTCTCCACAAGGCCCAGCTCGAGCATCGTCGGAATCGCCCACAGCTCGCCGATCTTCAGCGCTGCGACCTTCTGATACTCCCTCACGAAGAGCGTGATGTTCTCGAGCGATAGATGTCCCTCGGTATGGGCTATCAGCTCGATCGCCACATCGTAGACCCGCGGATACTCAGCCAGCGTTCCATTGGCGAGCTTTGGAAGCTCCTGGTAGTAGCCGCTGGGGAGATTGGTGCGAATCTCCCGGATGTGGTCCTGCACGATGTACGAATTGTCGAGCAGCCATTCGCCCGCCGGACTGATGTCGACGCCGCGTTCGGCGGCATCCGCAAGCCTCTCACGTACGTCGTCCAGCACTCGCCGTGAATCGTCGAGTCGCTGAAGCAGCGGGCCCGTACCGCGTTCTTTCTTCGGAGGGAGAAGCCGGTGCTTGCGCGCAATGTTGCGCGCGTGCTTCGCCAGCCGATCCGCTCCCAGTACCTCTCCGCGGATTGGGCCAACGAGCCGTCGCTCAGTGCCATCTGTGCGACGGAAAAGATTCAGGAGTCTGTTCGAGGGATTACGGGGCGGGGTTACAGTTGCCACGGCGTAGTCAAAGTGCCGGAGACGTGCCGCTGCCGCTAACGGCTTGGCAACTCCTCAAGCTCCGAGATGACGAATGTTCCAGTAGCGTGCGCGTACAGCTTTCCATTCATGTCAACCAGGCGACCGTCTGCTGTCGCTGAGCGTTTGCCAAGGTGCACCACCTGTCCCGAGCAGCGAATTCTGCCGGTGGATACCGTAATCGGCCGAATGTAATTAATGTGAAGCTCCATCGTCGGAGCGGCACTCGCCGGCGGGAGTAGCGTCTGCACTGCGCATCCCAACGCCGAATCAAACAGTGTCGCTGCGATACCGCCATGTACCACACCGAAAGGGTTGTAGTGGTATTCGGCTGGCTCCATGACGAAAGTCACCTTCCCTTCCTCGACCGTTTCTACCTCAAACCCGAGCATTCTCGCGAGAGGCGGTGCAGGTAGCTCGCCGTTTGCAATCCCTTGCATGTACTCGAGACCGGTAAGTGACAGAGCCGCTTTCCGCCCGGGCGCCGGATCACTCCACGTTGCAGTTCGTGTACGGTTCATGAAGGGTAAGATCCCTTCATTGTGTCCGCGAGCGCTAGATGCGGACCATCATCCTCCCGTATGACGGATCGAGGGACTACCGGTGCAGACGGTAACCTGCTCCAAATCTGAAGGTCACGCCGTCTTCCCTGACTCCATATGCCTGCGCCGAGAGGTCGACGGCATTGGAGACTTCCGCGGTCACGCCGCCGAACATCGTGACCCGATTCAGATTCACGGTGATCAGAGTGCTGTCTACACTGCCCAGCCCGTCAGTGAAACCGACACGAAATCTCGGCCGCAGGAAACTTCTTCCACCCCCGGCGTAGAACGCGAGACGACCATCCCACGCTGCCGTGCTCAGGATCGCCTCGATTCCGGCCATCGTCGGCTTGAAAGTATCGAGCGACGGCTTCGTACCAAAGCACGGCCGCGTGACATCTGTCATCTGAAGCGCTTTACTCGGACAGGTTATCGCGCCCTTGACCTGACCCGCTGTTCCGTGAAAACGAAGCATGATGTCCGTCGAGTTGCCCGTCGAGGCCATTCTCAATCGCTTCACCCACGAGAGAGCCGCGCTGCCAAGGTTGGGCTCCGCGTCGTGAATCTTTATCGGAGGGAGATAGCTGGCCTCGAGTGCAAATCCACCGGGGAGCGTGAGTGTCAGTCGCGGGCGGCCGAAAAACGGTGACAGTCTGGTGTTCTCGCTCTTCTTCGTGAAACACGCACCCGATGTTTGAATCGCCGAGTCAGGATCCGGAATTGGACCGCCTTCGGCACCGATGCGGAATGTCCACGAGAGTGCATGCTCCGGTGCGCTGGCCGGTGAGAACGAAAGAGGAGCCGAGTAGAAGGCGAGAAGCTTTGCCTCATTGCTGTTCCTCGGGACGCGACATTCCGCCGCCAGAGCTGGTGCAGCTCCTGCACAGGTCAGTACAACGAGAAACAGACTCGGCCTTGGCACTGCTATTTGCGGAGCTTGTCGACCGCTCTGTCGAGCTTCTCCTGAACGCGGAGATACTCTTCATTTATTGCTTTCATCGCATAGGGCATCTCGACCTTCGCCTTCTCGATCGCGTCGGAAAGTCTGCCCATCGCTTTCGTCAGCCCTTCCTCGACCTGCTCCCAGCCCTTCTTTAGTTCGTCTTCCATCTCGCCCTCCGTCACTTTCACGAACTCACGAATTCGATGCTCATTTTTCGGTGGACTGCCGTCCGGCAAGGGATAAATTCCGTCCCATGACAATCACCACCATGCCTTCGACCAGCACAATGTACCGAGCGCTCGCGGAGCGTGATAGCACATACGATGGCGTCTTCTTCGCCGCTATCCGCACCACCGGAGTATTCTGCCGCCCCACGTGCGCGGCGAAGAAGCCTCGGCAGGAGAACGTGGAGTTCTACTCTTCAGTCGGTGACGCGGTCTCCGCCGGCTACCGTCCGTGCAAACGCTGCCGTCCGATGGAGCCGGCGGGCAAACCGCCTGCATGGCTCGAACAGCTGCTCGCGCGAGTCGAGGAGGACCCGAAACGTCGCTGGAAAGACGCGGACCTGCGTCAGGTCGAGCTCGATCCGGCTCGCGTGCGTCGCTGGTTCCTCCAGCATCACGGTATCACTTTCCACGCGTACCAGCGGGCACGACGCCTGGGACTTGCTCTCGGACATATCCGGCACGGGGAGAAGTGGGAAGGAGTCGGCTACACCCACGGCTTCGATTCGGCAAGCGGGTTCCGTGAGGCCTTCACACGGGTATTCGATCGCACGCCTCCACGCAGTACGACACTAGCGCCTCTTGTAGTTGGCCGGCTTCTCACTCCGCTCGGTCCAATGCTCGCCGGCGCGACCTCAGAAGGAATATGTCTTCTCGAGTTTTCTGACAGGCGAATGATCGAGACGCAGATTGCGCGGCTTGGAAAGTGGTTCGACTGCGCGATCGTGCCCGGTGAGCACGAGCACATCGCCCGTCTCGAAAAGGAGCTGGAGCTTTACTTCACGGGAAAGATCCGGGAATTCACTGTGCCGGTCGTGCTCCGCGGAACTCCATTTCAGGTCGCAGCCTGGGAGCGACTGTTACGAATACCATATGGAGAAACAATCAGCTACGAGCAGCAGGCTCGCGACATGGGTCGGCAGGGAGCCCAGCGCGCAGTCGGGAGGGCTAATGGCGACAATCGCATCGCCATCATCGTCCCATGTCACCGCGTCGTCAGGCAAAACGGAGAGCTTTGCGGCTACGGTGGCGGTCTGTGGCGAAAGAAGTTTCTCCTCGACCACGAGCGTAGCCGTGGTGAGACCATCAGACCCGAAGGAGATATGTCGGGGGCGAGGCGAAGCTAGCCCGGCGGCCTACCGCTTTCGGCAACCTGATCGTTGCGCGCTAAAACCAGCATCAGCAGTAGAGCTCCGCAGAAAACTCCGGCGTCGGCGATGTTGAACGTCCAGAATCGCGCGGTCCCAACACCGATGTCAATGAAGTCCACCACACCCCGGGAGGAGCGGAGGCGATCGATCAGGTTGCCGGCCGCTCCTCCGCCGATGAGGGCGAGTGCTATCGCGGTTGGACGACCGTTATCGGCAATCTGTCGATAATAGAATCCGAGTCCGAAAAGCATCACCACAGCGATCGCGCTGAACGCGATACGTGAATATCCTCCCACCGACAGGCCCATCGCGGCGTCGGGATTATAGGCGAGAGTCAGCCTGAGAACATTTCCGATCACCGGATGTGGGACGTGGGCGGGTGTGAGCTTGTCCACGGCTAGGTCTTTCGTCGCGCAATCCACTGCAACGAGGCCGACAAGCACCGGCCAGAAAGTGAGGGCCTTTGTCTTCTTCATGAGAGAAATTAGTAACTAATCGATACTACGTTGATCTACACGCTCGCCGGTCGCGCTTGCCAATCTCTCGGGCGAACACGTCCGGGACACGGAGTTGATGATGCCCGGCTCGGTGCTCACGGTCATTCCAATGATGCTCGTCTTCCTTCTCCTCCAGCGCTACTACATCCAGGGTGTGATGGCGGGGAGCGTCAAAGGATGATTGCCGTGCCTCGCTCACTTTTCGAGAGCAGCTCCATTCGTGCGGAGCACCTCGGCGTAGTACCTGCCGCTCGACTTGATCGTTCGCTCCTGGGTTTCGTAGTTCACATGGACGATCCCGAATCGCCTGGAGTACCCGTGACTCCACTCGAAGTTGTCGAGCAGCGACCAGACGAAATACCCGCCGACTTTCACCCCTTGTCGGATTGCTTCTCTTACGGCGCGCAGATGTTCGCGCAGATAGTCGACTCGAAGCAGATCATCTACCGATCCGTCGATTGCCACCGGAGGATCGTAAAAGGCCGCTCCGTTCTCCGTGATGTAGAGCGGCAGGTCACCGTAACGATCTCTCACCCACAGGAGGATTCGAGTCAGACCGGGCGGATAGACCTCCCAGTGTGTTTCGGTGTGGATGCTTCCCTCCTGTCGGATTGCGCCTGCTCGCACCGGCTTTCGATCCGCATCGTACCGGATGACTTCCCGCGTGTAATAGTTGATTCCGAGAAAATCGATCGGCTGTGCGATCATTTTCATATCGTCCGATGGCCAGTCAGGCCAAGCTTCTCCGAAGATCTCTCCCATCTCCTCGGGATAGCGACCGAAGAACAGCGGGTCGAGGTACTGGCGATTCATGTACGCGTCGGCGCGGACTGTCGCCATCATGTCGTCGGTAGAATCAGATCCGGGATACATCGGCGCCAGGTTGACCACGATCCCGATTCGACCCTTGCCCGATGCGCTCGAAGCCCGAAAAGCTTCCACCGCCTGTCCGTGCGCTCGCAGCAGATTGTGAGACGCGATTGGGGCCTCGAACAGATTGCGATGACCCGGAGCGAGCTTGCCGTAGAGGTATCCACCGTCGCTCACCACCCACGGCTCGTTGATCGTCGTCCACATCTGAACCCGGTCGCCCAACGCGCTGAACATCACATTCGCGTAGTCTGTGAACCACTCTGCGATGTCCCGGTTGAGCCAGCCTCCACGATTATCGAGCGCCGCCGGCAGATCCCAATGGTAGAGCGTCACGTTGGGCACAATCCCTCGCGTGAGAAGCTCGTCTACCAATCGCGAATAGAAATCGAGCCCCTTCGCATTCACACAACCACGACCGTCGGGAAGGATTCGCCCCCACGCAATGCTGAATCTATAGGCGTTCAGCCCGAGGTTAGCCATCAGCTGCACGTCGGATTGAAATCGCCGGTAGTGATCGCAGGCCGTATCTCCGGTGTCTCCGTTCTCGGTTAACCCCGGTGTGTGGGAGAATCGGTGCCAGATGCTCGCGCCCGCACCATCGGCAAGAGGAGATCCTTCTATCTGATACGCCGACGTAGCTGCACCCCACAGAAAACCATCCGGAAACAGGAACGAATCACTCATCGTGTAGCCGAGGCGAGATGGCACGCGTAAAACTCGAAGGCATTCGCAAAATGTATCAGGACTCCGTTGTCGCGGTACACGGAGTGGACTTGGACGTCGCCGACGGTGAGTTCGTGGTCCTCGTCGGACCATCCGGCTGCGGCAAGAGCACCACTTTGCGTATGATCGCACCCCTCGCTAGCTCTCAGGTGGACAGCGACAGCGAGTCGCGCTCGGCCGCGCAATCGTGCGCCAGCCCCAGGTGTTTCTATTCGACGAGCCGTTGTCGAACCTCGACGCCCAGCTCCGCGTCCAGATGCGGCGTGAAATTGCACGCCTCCACCAGGAGCTCGACGCGACGATGATCTACGTCACACACGATCAGGTCGAGGCGATGACACTCGGTGACAGGAT
>JAHFCS010000091.1:3448-7575 GCA_023249395.1 Gemmatimonadota bacterium | reverse complement strand
GCATCGCACACATTCGACCAGAATGGCGGCGTGACGGGACTGCGGCCACTTGCGCCGACGAAGCCGGGCATCCTCTCGAGGCTGAACAGCGAGGCGGCGGCGGTACGTCCTCCGGGAGAGCCGTTGCCGGGAGAACCGGGGTTCGGGAAGGCAAAGCCCGCCGCGAGCGAACCGTTGTTCAAGCCGACTCCGGAAGAACTGGCGCACATCGAGAACCTGATTGAGCATGGCGACTGGACGACAAAGCCGGGTGCGCGGCTGGGAGCCAAGAGCGTGCTACGGGCGCTACAGCGTGGCGAAGAACCTACCGGCCCCCAAGTCGACATGCTGAGTCGCGTGCTGGACAGCAAGCCGATCACGGCACCAGAAGTAGTCGCTGCCGCGCCGCCTGCCGAACCTGCCATTCCGACGCGCACGCTCCGTTCGCGCCCTATCGAAACGAACCACGCCAGCACTCCGTTTGCCACGCAGGAAGGCGCTGGCGCTCCACCAGTACCGCCAGTGGAGCAAACAGCCACCAGCGGTGCTCCACGCGGCGTGCCGGGTGCCGAACCGGTGCCTCCAAGCATCGGACAGCAGGTAGGACTTGACTTGGGGAACCTCCCGAGCGACGTGACGGGAGAAGCCGGACACCAGGCGTTGCAGGGAAACTCGCTCTGGCACAAGGCGCTGGAAGTAGCGGGTATCCCTCGGGCCGCTCAGGCGACACTCGACTTGTCGGCGGCGTTGCGCCAAGGAATCGTGGGGGCGATCGGCCACCCGCAGCGATATTCGCAGGCCTTTGTCGCGCAGATCAAGGCGCTGTTGAGCCACGACTTTGCTCAGAGCGTGCAGGATGACATCATCAGCAACCCGCTGCACCAGATGGTCAAGGGACGCGTCGATCTGACGGAACTTCCCGGCGCACAGTCAAGCGGAAAGCTCACGGCGCGCGAAGAGACGTTCCAGTCGTCGATCTTGCAAAAGATTCCCGTCGTCGGTCGCCTCGTGACGGCGAGCGACCGTGCGTTTTCGACGTTCACCAATAAGTTTCGTCACGATCTGGCCTACGACGCGATCAATCGCTTCATCCGTGACAACGGGCATGCACCGACAAACGCGTGGCTCGACAATCTCGGCCACTACGTCAACAACCTGACGGGGCGTGGCTCAACGAAGTGGCTCGGAGAGCACGCGGCAACTGCAAACGCTGTCGCATTCTCTCCGAAGTTTACCGTCAGTCGAGGGCAGTTGATTGGCGATCTGTTGCGACCGTCTCAGAGTCCCGAGATCCGCGCGCTCGCGGCGAAAGACCTCGGTTCGTTCGTCGCGACGGGTGTAGGCTTGCTCGCGGCACTCAAACTCTCCGGTGTAGCGAGCGTGCAGATGGATCCTCGCTCTACGGACTTCGGAAAGTACGTGATCGGCAACCAACATCACGACTTTTGGGCGGGATTTGGGCCCATCGCACGACTGATCGCACAAGAAGGCAGCGGTCAGAAGCTTGTACAGGGAGCGAGCGGCGCATACGTGGTCGATCGCAACCGCGCGGACGCGTTTCTGAACTTCTTGCGCACGAAAGCATCGCCACCAGTAGGATTTCTAATCGATGCGAAGACGGGCAAGGACATGGCGGGAACCGCTGTTGATACACAAGCGTTCAAAGAGCTGAATCTCAACAATCCTGCGCTCAGTCGCCTGATCCCGTTGTTCTTGCAAGACGCGGTGCAGATGTACCAGCACGACGGAGCTAAGGGTGTCGCGCTCGGCGGGCCCGGTGCGATTCTTGGCGAGACGGTGCAGAGTTACAAGCAGTCGGCGGCCGCTCTCTACGACGCTCGCAACGCAGCAGCGAAGGCCGACGGCTACGACAGTTACGAAGCGGCTGCTAAGACGCTCGGTGGACCTGCGGCGGCCGCTAAATACGCTGCCACGCCTGACGTGCAAGCGGCACAATCAGCACTCGACGCGAATCCCTCGCCATTCTCGAAGGCGATCGCGCTCACGAATCCCGACCAGCAGGCGAACGACGCGGCGCTGCAGTCGGGCAAGATCGACGGCCAGGGATGGCGCGACCAGAACAAGCTGATCAACGCGAACAAGGCGCGCGGTATCGTCGACGCGCTCGCCGGCCAAGGCGATCGGAAGACGGGCGATCCCGTGCTCGACAACTACTACGCGATCTTCCAGAAGTACAGTTCGGCGTCCGGCATCGTGCAGGATCCGACGGCGCTCAACGACGCGCTCGACACGTACACGGCCGGCCTGTCGGACGCTGACGCCGCGCATCTGGACGCGAACACCGGACTGAGCGGCACGCCGACCCAGCAGCGGTACCGGACCGTCACGAAGGGGCTTGCGGCCGCCGGCTGGTTCGACCTGTCGAAGAAGCTCTACGAGGATGGCGGCCTCACGCAGTACGCGCCCGACGTCGACGCGTTTGTCGCGAAGTACGGGAAGCTCCCGCCGAACTTCAACACGGCGCTGGGGAAAATGCGGCTGCAACTCTTCGCCAATCTCCCGCCGAACCTCGAGCAAGGCGCGGTGCAATTCGGCTTCGCTACGTCGAAGAAACAGAAGGCGTTAGCGGCGCGGTAGATCGGCGCGCTTCACATGACGGACAAGCGCACTCGCAATCCGCCGGGCAGACGTTCAGCCGATCAAACTCCGCATACGCAGCCTCAAACGGCGGTTTGCGCTTGATGTCCACCCACGCGAACCAACACGGCTGATCAGTGATCTTCATGGGCCTCGTGAGAAAACGCCGGGGGTGATGGCCCACCCCGCGGCGCTATGGCCTACGGATGGAACAGTGGAGGCAGTAGGCCGATCCCCCCACCAACAGCCACTCGTGGCCCAGGTTAGATCGAGCTGAGCTTGAGCAGGGTGTCGGGGAAGTGCGGCGCCCCGGCGATGATGGCGTACGCTGCGACGAGTGAGATCGCCGACGCAAGCGCGATGATTCGGTGCATGTTGAATCCTCCGTGTGATGTGGCGAGGTTGCGGCTGGTTGGGAAGAAGCGGCCATTCAGTCCTCCACAGACACTATCGTCTACCCCTGAAACGCATTTTGCAAGAGGGCGTATCGTCAATTTCGGGCTGTCAATTTGACAGCCACGCGCGAACGGGCGTAACTTGACGCCGAAGCACGAGCGACAGGAGGCACCTTGTCAGTCGTCGGAGCACCGCCAGAAGCCGCACCAGCAGCCGCAGCGCCCGAAGTGGCACCGTCCGCCGATCCCGCGCAGGGAGCACCGCCGACACCGGATGCAGCCGCACCAGCGGCGCCGCCGGAAGGGGATGCAGCACCCGGCGCGGAAGGGGAACCGAGCGACTACGAGCCCACCGCGGACGAGTTGGCGATCGCGGCAAAGGTGGCGCGCTCCAAGGTCGGTTCGTCTATCGTCGACGAAGTCGCGGCCGAACGTGCCGATGCTATCGTCGCCGAGAAGGAGAAGGATCTTGAGGCGCGGGTGCGGACCCGTGCGGCCGAAGCCGAGACGGGCGAAACGTCCCGCCTGGCGCTGTACGACACGGCTGAACAGCAGTCACGCACGCGTGCGCAAGAGCTGGTCCAGCTCGTCAACACGGGGCAGTTTCCGCAGACGGTCGACGAACTGGCGCAGTACGTGGACCCGATCATCGCCGGCGCTACCGCGATCACCGCGCGGAAGAACGAGGCGACGATCGGCAAGCTGGCCGAACTGCTCCCCGAGCCGACGAAGGAAGAGCTCGCGGCGCTCGAAGATCCGCTCTTCCAGCACCGGAAGGCGGGCGTCGTACAGGACGCCGTGCTCGGCTACGTCAATGCGATCGTTGCCCGAAAGGACACCGAGATCGCCGACTTGAAGAAGCAACTGCGCGACCGCGACGGCACGAAGGCAGCAGCCGAGAGGCTGGCTGCAGCCGCGGAAGCGGCCGGGCCGGGTGTTGGGGCAGCCGCACCAGCAGGCCGGGCAGCAGACACGGGAGGCGGACCGCTGACGCTCGAGTCGGCGAGCACGCTCCCGGTATCGGAACTGCAAGCACGAAGAGCCCGCGAACGTAGCGGGCGCTAGGAGTAAGCAATGTCGGGAGAAACGACAACTGGCTCCCTGACCGACTCTCTGCCGACGATGATCGCCGACGCGCGCATCGTCCGAGAGTAC
>JAHFCS010000091.1:2717-3438 GCA_023249395.1 Gemmatimonadota bacterium | reverse complement strand
CAACCTCAAGGACAACACGGGTCTGAGCTGGAACGAGATTTCCCTCGCTCAGATCCAGGCGCAGGACATCACGGAGACGACGCGCAACGAGAACGCGCAGTCAATCGCCGACACCATCTTCACGATCACGCCTCAAATGACGCAGATCCTCGTGAAGATCACCGACCGCACGTACCGGCGCATCGCGTCGGTTGTCGAGTCGAAGGTGGGCTCGCTCGCCGGCAACGCGATGGCACGAAAGAAGGACGAGGACTATCTCGATCTCTTCTCGACCTTCTCGACCGGCGCATCGCCCGGTACCGGCAATCCGCTCTCGTTCGGTCACATCGCCGCGGCGAAGAACCGGGCCTCGAGCAACACGACCGAGCCGACCAGCGGCGAGGTCTTCACGGTGCTGCACGGCTTCCAGATCTACGACCTGCAGAACGAGATCGTCGCCGGCGTCGGCACGTACTCCGTTCCGACGGGCATGACGGAAGACGTGTACCGCCAGGGCTTCCGCGGCGGTGTGGCAGGTTCCAACGTGTTCGAGGACGGCAACATCGTTGTTAACTCGACGCCGGACGCCCGCGGCGCCACGCACTCGAAGGAAGCAGTTGTGGCCGTCATGGGGATGGGGATCAAGACGGAGACGCGTCGCGATCCGAGCTTCGGCGGCGGTGCCGACGAGGTCTTCATGACGGACGAATACGGGTTCGGCGAGCGCAGCGCAGGCAATTGG
>JAHFCS010000091.1:0-2707 GCA_023249395.1 Gemmatimonadota bacterium | reverse complement strand
GTGTTGGCGAGGGTTAGCCCCTAGCCAAGAAATCCACTGAAAGGACACGCACATGCAAGGCAGAGGGAAAATCTACGTCGGCAGCGACTTCACGGGCATCGTGAACGACCAGGTATGGGGTACCGGCACGCTCGTCGCGCCACTGGCCCCAGATCTCGGCTTTACGTCCGTCAACGAAGGATCGTTTGCGTCGACGGTCGACGAATCGGGCGGCATCCTCGCGATCACGACCGACACGGGTGACGACGACAACGCGGCGCTGTTCGCGGGTGTCTTCGCGCCGCGCGACGGCAAGATCGTCATGCGTACGCGGTTCAAGTACAGCAACGTGGACTGCGCGATCTTCGTCGGCTTCTGCGAAACGCTGTCGCTGGTAACACCCGTGGTGCCAGCGGAGTTCGCTACCGCCACGATGACGTACAACGGCACCGGCGCGATGGTGGGATTCAGCTACGACGTCGACGGGACCACCGACGACTTCCGGGCCGTGATGGGCTCCGGTGGCGCGGCTATCTCCGACTCGTCGAACGGAACCCGCGCGAACGCAACGCTGACGGCCGACCGCTACTTCGAAGTCGAAGTGATCGTCAACGAAGATGGCTCGGCCGAGTGCTGGTTGGGCGACTCCGGCCACGCATCATCGGACGGGTCGCTGAAGTTGCGGCTGATCAAGCGTTTCTTCACGGGCACGCTGATCACCACGACGAAGCTGCTCAACGCGGTGCTGATGATCGAGAACCGATCCGGCAACGCGCGCGTGCTGGAAGTCGACTACTTCTTCGCTGAGGCGGGTCGCGACTGGCGGCCGGACTAACCGGGACTACTTTGTGAGTGGGCGGGGAAGAGCGCTCTTCCCCGCCCCAGACACCCTTCAAGTGCTGACTTTCAGCAGGGAGAACGAACATGCCGAACCAGACAACTCCGAAGCCCCGGCACCGCGGCTGGTTCTTCGACCAGGTCAACAACCGCCTCAAAGCGATCTTCAACGGCACGACGATCCTCGACTTCGATGGAGACGACATCGCTGTCTCTCAGGCGCTCGTGTCGACCGCCGCTGTCAGTACGTCGTCGACGATCACCGGCACCGGCACCGGCAGCAAGCTCATCGCACCGACGGGCAACGTCGCTCTCGGCGCGCCGGCAGCGTTCGCCACGACACAGCCGCAAGGCGCCGTGATCATGGGCGGAACGTCGAAGAGCGGTATCGCTCCGGTGGGCGCCGTCGCGACGTCGGGTGCTGTATTCGCGTCCGATACCGTCGTGCGGAAGATCATCGCCGACGGCACCGCCTCGAACGTGGAGACATAGCCGTGAGCAACGACCCGGTCTTTTACGCGACGCGTGACCGACTCATCGAGTTTCCAGCACATCGACCGGCCGCAGCGGTGCTCGAGGCGCTGTCGATCGGCAGCTTGCCCGACGTCGTCTGGCAGCACGGCGACGATCTGTGCGACTGCATCTTCCAGCGCATCGGCATGTGGAAGAACCCGTACCTTGCCGAAACGCTCGAGATCCGACTGTGCTGCATCTGGGCGAAGATCGCCGAGCAGTACCCGGAGTTCGTGCGCACGATCCCCGGCTACTTCGACGACAACACGGACACGTGGTTCACGGAGCCGATGGCGTGGGACGCCGAACACGACATGCCGAAGGCGATCTGGTATCGCCACCTGGCGCGGACGCTGAACCGGCCGCTGGCCGAGATCCGCGCCGAGTACGCCGACAAGGACGATCTACGGCCGAAGGGTACGCCGATCGAGCACGCGCCGCGCCGTGGACGCTCGCGCTGGCGTCTATTCTCTCGTCGATAGGAGTCGCGTGAAGATCGTTACGCTCGCGGTGTTTGACGACGAACCGTGCTACGGGATGCGCGAAGAGCCGCGCATGTGGCCGGGACCGGACGGCGTCATGTCGCTAAGGTGGATCCAAACAATGTTCGTCGTGCGCGGCGACACCATCGAATCGTTCGCGACGGACTTCGGGCCGGCCGAGAACTTCGAGGATGTGATTCCGCTGTATATGCCGAGCATCGGGACCGATACGGTTGCTCAGCTACGGGAACACGGCGAAAAGAACCGGCACGACCACTACTGGTCTGACCGCCGGAAGGCGATGCTCGCGGAAAGCACGCTAATCAGCGATCATATCGCTCAGGTAGAGCAGGTCCGAACGTACGCGAAGAGGAACCACCGGACAGTCAAGGAGTTTCAGCGATGGTAAACGCGGCATCCGCAGAGAAGATCGAGCGCGCGCGCGACCTTCGGGACCAGATTTCAGAGCTGGGTGGCGAGAGCGAGCAGGAGATCATCATCCGCGACACGTCGCCGAAGCGTCGCTACGTTCAGCTCTACGCCACGTCGGACGGCGAACCCGTGATCGTGCCGATGCAGCTCGCGACGTCGGCGATGTCGAAGAAGCACCCCGACGGTTCGTACATGTTCACGTCGGACCCGTCGCACGCGCCCACCTACCGCCAAGGCCACATCAAGTGCTTCCTGCACCGTGACAGCGACGAGCGCGCGTCGGGGATGCTCGATGAAGTCGGGCTCGCCGGCGTCTTCTGCGAAGCCGAGCACCTGGCGTCGGCCTACTCAAAGCGGATGCACTCGCGCAACCGCCACGGACAGCAATGGCTCGCGCTGCAGGAGTTCGTGCAGGAGCAGGAGAAGCTCGCGGAGCGTGCAGAGGCTCGGCAGACGCACGACGC
>JAHFCS010000090.1 GCA_023249395.1 Gemmatimonadota bacterium | reverse complement strand
GCGTCGAACGACGGCTCGTCGAGGAAGAGTATCTGCGGCTCATGGATCAGCGCCCGCGCGATCATCAGCCGCTGCTGCTGTCCCCCCGACATCTCGTCCACTTTGGCTTCAGCCTTGGATCCGATCTCGAGCTGCTCGAGCAGGTCTTTCGCGCGCTGCGTCGCCACTCGGCGGGGAATCCCGAAGTAGGCAGCGTGAAAAATGAGATTCTCCATTGCGTTGAGGCTTCGGTCGGGATTCGGACGCTGGGGGACGACACCGATGCGCTGCCTCACCTCGACTTCGTTGGCGCGCACGTCCGCGCCGGCGACTCTCGCCGTCCCCGAAGTCGGTCTGACTCGCGTCGTCAGGATGCCGATGGTTGTCGTTTTCCCGGCGCCGTTGGGCCCGATCATTCCGAAGAACTCACCCTCGTAGACATCAAGGTCGAGCGATTCGAGAGCGATCACTTCGCCCACCGCTCGAGAATTGCCGTTCTCCCCCGTGGGACCGGGCGCGGCTCGTCGCATTTTCTGCGATGGCGCCGGGTAGACCTTCCGCAGCGCGCGGGTCTCGATCGCATTCTCCATAGGCGGTGGAATATGTGAAGATCGGCGAGCGCCTGCGTCGATCTTACAGTCCCCGGGCGACGATCTCGAGGAGACGTGCGGCCTCATCAAGTGTCTCGATTTGAGAGTGCTCGAGAGATGCGAGCCTCGAGGTCAGTGCGCGCACCCGCTCCTTCCTTCCCTTCATGAGGAGACGTCTCCCTCGCGGCGTCGCCTTGATCCAGGTGACCCGTTTGTCGCCGGCGTCGGGTGAACGCGCGACGAGGCGTTGCGATTCCAGGGCCTGCACCAGTCTCGTCATTGTCGGCGGGCGGACCTGCTCGGCGCGGGCAAGCTCTCCCAGCGTGATCGGGCCGGCGAAGACCACGACTGAGAGCGCCGACAGCCGGGGAGCGCTCAGTCCCCACTTGTCGTCCTGCCTCCTGAGCCCGCGCAGCAGGTGAATTGCCGCTGAGTGGATCCTGTCGGCCACCTCTCCGGCGGCCGCTCCGCGCGGCGCCCTCCCCCCTGGACTTCTCTCTCTCTTCATCCTCTATCAACCCCCTTGCTCGTTCCCGGGCGCGCCGTCATATTAGTTAGCAAAGCTAACTATTTCTCCGCCGGTCGGTAAGGTCCCTTTCTTCCGGCCATGACGACACGCAGTCCGGGAGGGAACAAGACATGACAGCGCAGGCCGGAAAATTCGAGATCAGCGGCATCGGACAGATCGCAATCAACGTTCAGGATCTCAAGCGGGCGGTCGCATTCTATCGCGACAAGCTGGGAATGAAATTCCTCTACGAATTCCCCGGTCTTGCATTCTTCGACTGTGGCGGCGTGCGCCTCATGTTCTCGCACGCGGAGAAGCCGGAGCTCGACCATCCAGCTTCAATCATCTACTATCGTGTCGACGACATCAACGAAGCCGCACGCGCCCTCGAAGCCCGCGGCGTCAAGCTCGAGCACGAGCCGCGTATCATCGCCAAAATGCCCGATCACGATCTCTGGATGTGCTTTGTCCGCGACACCGAAGGAAACCTCGTCGGGCTGATGAACGAAGTCGTGCATTCCTGAGCTGTTGTTCGGGTTTGGTAAGAACCACGTGTTTACCGGTTTTGGAACAAACGCATTGCCCCGCACGTAATGTCCAATGAGCACAGGAACCAATGCTCAACGCTCGATTACATCAGTGAGGGAACAATGCAAGCCCCATGGCACGAAGGCGACACTTCATCCGGAAACTGCTACAGCTGCCGGAAGCCCGTTACCACCCGCTACGAGAGCCGCGCGATCCGGCTCAACCGTTCGCGTGTGACATTCCCGAACGTCCTCGTCGGCGTCTGCACCGAGTGCAACTCGATGGTAGACGTGCCGAAGCAGTCGTTCGAGCAGTTCAGGGAGCTGGGCTCCTGGAAGTAGGCGAAGTAACGCGCACGCCGCGGTAGCGCGGCAACCGACGCCCGCCCGCGCGCTGTATCTTATGCGCGGCGCGGGGCGGCGGACTGAGCGAGGCACTCCGCGATCTCATTTCCGGGGAGCCACCGCTGCCAGGTCTCTCATCCATACTCGTCTTCATGCTCGCCGGACTCGCGTTGCCACAGCGCGCAGGCTCCAGCGCATCACAGGCGGAGTCTTCATCGCGCTCGGCGTTCGACTAGCATTCGTGGATAGAAACTGACCGAGGCACTATGGAATTTCAGATCTGGTGGGCGTTCGCTTTCGTACTCGGCCTGACGGGAATTCAGTCGATCACGAGAATCACGATCGCCATATTGGAGAAAAAGAAGTCAGCGCCCCCGCTTGCCCTGGACCAGATCGCTGAAAAAGTCGAGCGGATCAGCCAGGCGGTCGAGGCAACCGCTATCGAAGTGGAACGAATCGGAGAGGCGCAGCGATTCCTGACGCGAGTGCTTTCCGAGAAGGCGGGCGCGCAAATCGGAAGCGGACCGGATAAGTCCTAGGTTTCAGCCACCGGCGGCGCCGATTCGCGCCGATCCCACACCGGGTTCGCCGGAACCAGAAGCGCCCGCGCCGCACGGATCGACTCGTGCGACCCCGCGAGCGCGATCACGTCGCCTACATGCAGTTGCTCGCGTCCCGACGGGACCCCAACCTGACTTTGCGTCTCTCCTTCCACGGTTAGGCCTCCTCGCGTGATCGCGAGGACCGTAGCTCCGGTGAGGCCGCGGATGTTGAGCTCGGCCAGTGTCCTCTCCACCGCCGGACTGTTCACCGCGATCCGGACCACTTCGGGATCGCCGAGCCCCGGAAGCATCAATGCCACATTCTCCATTGTTCGCATCATCGCGTCGGTTTCGTCATCGAGCACCTGAGACGCAAGCGCCGAGACAATCATCTCCGCTCCCGCCTGCGCATGTCCCTGGAGGTTGAGAGCGCTCTTCCAGAGCACCGCTCCGAGCAGCACGATCACAATGAACACCAGCGCGAATCCTGGATAGAGTGGCAGAAACGGCTGCGTGATTGCGAGCAGCAGCACCGCCACCAGCAGCAGCATCGCGAGCTGGAGTATTGCGACGAGCGCGCGGCGCGGGGCACCAGCGAAATCCACCGCGCGTCGTCCCGCGTGGGGCAGCGCCCGGACGGCGAGTATGAATCCTAGGCGTCTCGCGCTGCGGAAAATTCCGATCAGCAGCGGAATAGCGACGATGACCGCGCCGGCGATCACGACAGCGAATGCGAGGATCTCGGAAATTCCAAGCCATTCCGTGAGCATCACCGTGAAACGTCCGCGCTCTGCGGCTGCACCGATGATTACCACGCCGAGGAGAACCGCGTCGATGAAAAGCACCCTGACAAGGCCGCGCACACGCGAACGGCCCGCTTGCGGAGGCGCGCTCCGCATTCGCTCGATCCATGAGCCGTAGAGCGCCGCAGTGGTCTGAAGCGGCCTCGGCAGCTTCCTGTCCACCCACATCGCCACCGGCCCCGCGCCACGGATGAGCCAGGGCGTGGCGAGCGTCGTGATTGCCGAGACAGCTACCGCTACCGGGTACAGAAAATCGCGCGTCGCGCCGGCGGCAAGCCCAACCGCGGCGATGATGAACGAGAACTCGCCGATCTGCGCCAGGCTCATCCCCGCCTGCACTGACGAACGGAGACCATTTCCTGTGAGGAAGGATCCAGCGCTCACGGCGAGAACTTTTCCCGTGATCACGAGGACCGTCAACGCCACGACCGCGCCGGCGTGAGCGACGATGACGCCTGGATCGATCAGCATTCCCACCGAGACGAAAAAGATGGCGACGAACATGTCCCGCACCGGGTGCACGAACTGCTCGATGCGGACGCTCTCGCCCGATTCGGCCACCAATGACCCCGCGATGAACGCGCCGAGTGCCACCGAGTAGCCGAACGTCAGCGCGAGCAGCGCAGCAGCAAAACAGATTCCGATCGTCGCTACAAGTGTGGTCTCGTCACGATCGAGTTTGATGACGGTCCGGATAAGGCGCGGTACGAGGAGCAGCCCGAAGCCGATGAGGCCGACGAGGAATGTCAGCAGGCGAATGGCGGTCAACCCGAGACCTTCGGGCGTTATCCCGCCGCCCGCGGCGACAGCGGTGAGAACGGCGACGAGAAGGATCGCAATCAGGTCCTCGACGATCAGGATTCCAAAGACGATCTCGGTCAGTCTTCCCCGCACGTCCTGCTCGGCCAGAGCGCGGGCGATGATCGTTGTGCTCGAGATCGCAACCATCGCCCCGGTGAAGATGCTCTCGATCGGTGTCCACCCGAAGAGCTGTCCGACGAGATAGCCGAGACCGAGCATCATGCTCGTCTCGAACAGTGCCGCGATCCCGGAAGTGGCGGCAACCTGAACAACGCGCCTCAGACGGAACTCGAGCCCGAGCGAGAACATCAGCAGAATGACGCCGAGCTCTGAGAGCGTCCGCACCATCCCCTCGTCGGCCGCCAGCGGGATGGGCGTGTGCGGCCCGACTATCATCCCGGCCAGCAGGTAGCCGAACACCACCGGCTGGCGCAGGCGCTGGAAGAGGACGGTCGTTATCGCTGCGGTGCAGAGGACGAGCGCGAGATTCTGGAGAAACGCGTGCGCGTCTGGCATCGGGAGATGATACGCTAAATCAACAGCGCCTCGCTAGAATCACCCAGACAGTCGCGCGTAGTGAGTTTCCAGTAATTCAGTTTGCCCGTTCTTGCGTGCGATCATCACGGAATAACGGACGACGCGTTAACTGGCAACTCACCACGCGCCACCGCCTGGGTTTATCACTCCAGCTCTTAGAACGCGACCCAGTATGTGGCCTTCACCAGGAAGATGTTGTCCGGGTGCGCCGAGAAGAGCGCGCTCCTGTCGCGGCTGAGCCTGAAGTCGCCGATCGGATCGGTGTCGGTCCGGCTCTGCTGCCAGACGAAGAACAGCGTCGAGCCCGGCAGGTACTCCCACCGGAGAACTGCGTTTCCGCGAAGCGACCGGAAGTTGAAGTTCGGATCGAAGAACGAGATTGGCTGTGCCGGTCCCGATCCATCGACATCGACCGTGTAACTCCTGGTGCCGTTGACGCCCGTGCTGGTCAGCTCGGTACCGGGCCTGAAGTCGCGGAACGCCGCCTGTCTCGGGCCGGCGAATTCGCGAAACCTGCGGTAGTCGCCGCTTGCAATCAGCGGCTGGGCGAAAGCTTCCAGCGTGAGCCTCGGCGTGAAGGTGATGTTCGCGCGCGTGCTCATCGAGAGAGACCGCTGCTCGATCTGGGCGAAGATGTACCGCCGCCCGAAGAAATCCTTCGCGGTGCTGTCCGCTCCTGACGTTACGAATTGAGCGAGGCTTGCGGACTTGCTGAAGCTGGGACCGAGCGACAGCTGCACCTGCGAGGTAGGCTTGTACGTCAGACTCAGGTTGACTCTGTAGCTGTCGGGTCCGCCGTCGCTCGCGGTGTAGCTGGGGCTCGTCGAAAGCGAGATTGCTTTCCGCGCATCGGTGGACACCTGCACCGAATGGAAGCGATATCCAAGTCTCCTGATCACGGGGCCGCCGCGAGTCCCGGCGTCATCGAGGTAATCAGGAGTGCGAATGACGAATGCGCTGAAGCCCCAGAAATTGATCAGTTGCGTGAACAGTCCCAGAGCGTACTCACGGTCGGTCCTGTCGCCGTCATAGTTGTATTGCTGCTGAAAGCTGGCGACCGCGAAATAGTTGCGGAAAATCGCACCGGGCTTGGTAATCGATCGGGCGAAATTCGCGTTCATCCACACGTAGTCGGAGCGGGTGTTGAACGAGATATCGTTCACCTCGAATCCGGGGCTTCGATAGTTGACCATAGTTTCCCAGAGCCAGGTACCCGACTCCTTTGCGACGCGGGCATAGCCCCCGTAGCCGCTGAGACCTGTCGCCGCGGGATCGTACGCGTCGGAGAAGAGACCATTGCTTCCCGATTGACGGTCCGGGCGCTGGAAGTATCGCGCGCTCGACCGCTGCAGGCGGTCGATCGAGGTAGCCGAGCCGTTGACGTCGGACAGCGCGTACTGGCCCATGAAGGTGTATCCACGGTCCTTCGTCGCCGCATACCAGTCGAGGCCCAGCTCGCGCGCACTGCGCGGCAGCCGGAACTTCGCGAGCGAGTCATCGGTGAACCTGTCCACCGACGTCGTGATTCCGCCCACCCAGTACTGCCCGCCCCTGAATTCCTTCCGCGGGCGAGCCACGAAATAGTTGGTGAGCGGCTCGGCGACACTCGTGAATTCATGCTGTCCGGAGTCGTCGATCGAAATCACGTTTGCTTTCTCGTTGCGCGTCACGGCGTCGAGCACGCCGATGCGGTAGTTGTTCGACGTTCGGCCGGTGATCTTGCCGGCCCCGAGAATCGTCGCGTTCTCCGGCATGTCGACGTACGTCCCGGCCGGAAAGAGCTGCGGGGAGCGGCCGATGCGGCGCGTATAGAACATCTGCAGGTTGGAAACGTTGCTGCAGAAGAAGCAGTTGAAGTTTCCGAACGAGAAAGCATTCGCTCCCTCGATGAAGAACGGACGCCGCTCGGGAAAGAACGTCTCGAACGCCGAGAGATTGACGACCGCCGGGTCTACCTCGACCTGACCGAAGTCGGGGTTGAACGTCGCGTTGAGTGTGAGGTTCGAAGTGAGGCGGTACTTGAGATCGCCGCCGACGCGATAATCCTTGTCGTTGTTCTTCGTGAACGGATTGCCGGGATCGGATGGCCGCACGTAGCGAGCGCGGGCGACTATATAAGGAAGCACCTCGAAGCCGCGCGGTCGCTCGGTTATCCGGATTCCGTCGAGATGTGCGTATCGCTGCGGCCCGCCCGACTCGTTGTTGGGCCACCATGCGAAGTGAGACCTCTCGTTGAGACGGTGCTCGAAGCGAATGATCTGCAGTCCCCACGTCTGATCGATCGCGCGAGAGAAGTTGAGCTGGTTCAAGGGAATCCGCAGCTCGGCGGTCCAGCCGAGCGAATCGATCCGCGTGCTCGTCTCCCAGACGGGATCCCAGGTCGGGTCGCCGGTGCCGTCGCGCTTCGATCCGGAAGGATTGACCCAGAAGTTGTAGGTCGATACGTGGTCGTGATAGCTGTCGAAGGTGAGCAGCAGAATGTCGCTGTCGTTCTCCGTCATGGCGTCGCGGCGGAGAAGTCGCGTGTGAACTCCCTTCGCGCCCATCGTGTCGAACATCCGCGCGCCGATGTAGATCGCCTCGTCGTCGTAGGCGAAGCGAACTTCAGTGCGCTGCGTGGCCGGCTTCCCTTCGTCCGGTTGCGATTGCCGAAAGTCGGTTGCCGCAGGCGCTGTGCGCCAGACTTCCTCGTCGAGCTTGCCGTCGATCGAGATCGGTGACGCCAGACGAACGGCCCCGGCGGCTGGTGTGACCGTGTTGTGTCCGGCGCGTACGACTTGTGGTGTGCCCAATGCAGCTGCCGTGGAGGGCACGCCCTGCGCGAAGGCATTCCAGCCGAAGAGGCTAACGAGGACGACGATGACCGCGCTCGAGTGACGAGCAACACGAATGGTGCGCATGCGATCAGGACGGTTGGTGGTGAACGCCTCGAGTGCAGGAAGCGCGCAGTGACCCATACGCGGCCCTCGTAGGTGTAAGATGCGT